>NZ_CP115602.1:0-82766 GCF_014596715.2 Enterobacter sp. E12 | reverse complement strand
CCTGCTAATCCGGGCTTTTATTCAGCCTGGCAAATGAAGACCGGGCTTCACCCGGTCTGCTGTATGGCATGCCCCTCACGGGTACGGCCTGCGCTTTGCGTGATTTTGCGCATGCGCAAAATCATCCTTCGGACGGACGGCCTCATGCGAACGTCAACACCCGCGCCGGTTGCCTGCGGCAACCGCCGTCATCACTCACCGCTGATCGCTTTGCCGCTTCGCTTCAGTGGTGGCAGTCCCGCTGTTAATCGTATTACTCCTGCTGCTGTGAATTTTCTTTTTCGTTACATGTAACGGGTATGATTTTTTGCAGGGGCGTTCCCCGGCGCAGCCGGAGAACCGGGCTGTCGTGCTGCGCATAGAGCCGCTGCGCGTCTCTCCCCTTCGGGCTTCCATCCCTCGCCCAGGTCAACGGCATCGCTTCAGGTGGCCTGACGGCCACCGCGCTTCCACCGTTCGCCGCTGGCGAACTCCAGGGAAGTGGTGCGGCCATGAGCGCCGGTGTATGTCTGCGGGGCTTGCTGAAGGTCAACGGCGGTCTTACATGGGGGATGGCTCCCTGCGGGAACCCTCCCCCATCCGGCAGGGTATCGGGGGAGAGCCGTCAAGGATAAAAATCGGAACCCTGAAGGGACCCCCGATTTTTTCCTGGACGGTGCAGCTGCTGCGCGGGGATGTGGTAAGAAAATAAATTCACAATATGTAAATATTACTGGATGAACCGGAACGGATTTACTATAATAACTAACAGAAACAGGGCATTACGCCCACACGGACACCCGCCGTAATCCGGGAGGAGTAAATTGAATGACTAGTCAGACTTTCGATCCAAAAACCGTCATTGTCCAAGTCGGCCAGGTGGTTTACACAGGGCTTTACGGCCTGGGAAATGGTGTGGTTTCCGCTATCTATGGTGAGCAAAGCCCTGCAACTTCACGGGTCCATTTTGGCGGCGTTATGGTATCCGGTGGTAAGGCTGAATTCGATATTTTGTTTGAGAGTGGGTCAGAAACTAAGCGCTTGCCGGAATGCATTTTACGGGGCGTTCAATGGCGCATCTTTGACGAAGTGAAAAGCCACGAGGAAATTGAACGTATACGCGAAGTGGTTATAGCTACTCAGAAAAAGGCAGCAGAGGATAAAGCCGAAGCAGATGCAGCATATGCTTTGAAAAAAGTGCAGTTAACCGGTGATCCGAAATACAGCGGGTTAGAAAAAATTGGCAGTAGTTCACGATCTCATGCTGCCGTAGTGGCGAAGAACATGCGGACTGAACTTAAGGCCTCGTATCCGGCTACAAAATTTTCAGTCCGTAAAACAGGGTATGACTCGATATCTGTTAAATGGATTGATGGCCCAACTAAAGACCAGGTACAGGATATCATCGGTAAATATAAAACCGGTCATTATGATATGTATGCAGATATTCATGAAAGCAACAGCACACCTTTCACTGACATTTACGGCGGCGTTGACTATTTACATTATTCAAGAGATTACTCTGAAGAATTCACGCAGAAAGCTATTGATAATCTCAGGAAAAAGTATGGTCAGGAAATTGTGCCAGAGAGCTGCACCGTTGCGGCGTATATCAGCGGTGATCTTTGGAAAGTTAGCCGCGACTTTTTCTTTAATCATGGCGTAGATGGGGAGATCGGCAAGGAACTAAGAGAATTACAGGGCTAATGTGATAGGGGGCCGGGCTGCTGTAACAGCCCGGCAATGCAACAAAATAGCGGAGAGGCTACTATGTCACAAAGCGATTATAGCCGCATAGCGGAACAGTTGAAAAGTGGTAAACAGACTAAACTACCAGCTATGAAGGTTAGCGACTTAAAGGAAATTTTATGGTGGTTGGATTTTCTTCAGGGTCGCCCTTTATAAAGCGTTTTCGGAAAATTACGCAAACAATTAAATTTACATTTTGTAAATATTACTGGCTGATGAATATATTATGTTATATAATACTTCACAGATTAAAGGCACATAGCCAAACGGACACCCGCCGTTATTCGGGAGGAAATAAACATAAATGAATGAGCAAACTTTAGCTATTATCGCGTTATATCCAAATCTAAAAGAAGGTGTAACTGTTGCACCTGATGTTGTTGCTCATGGTAGCGCGAGAGTTGAAATTAGAGAAAACGGACATTTACACTGGCGAGCGTTTGATTTTGAACCTGGCTTTTATGAAGCTCTGGAGAAAAATCTAAAATACGTTTCAAAATAAATTAAAAGCAGGCTTTAAGCCTGCTTTTTTTTATGCCGGTTGCTGGGTGTTTACACCAGTTCTGTCAGTCTGTTCTGGTGTTTCTTTAACTTCAGCCAGGCGCTTGTCTATAGTCTTGATAGCATCCTTAATAACCTTAATGAAATCATCTGTCATATCAATTGATAGATCTGTACGCTCTAGCAGCTCCTTCTTTTGGTTAAATTCGTCAATTAGTTCTGCCGGGGCCGTAAACTGAAAACGTTTATTCGTGGCTTTCCCGCGTGGTTGGATTACAGCCATATTCACCTCTTTCTATGATACATCAATGTATCATAGACGTTTAGTTTCATGCTTACAACTACAGCTATGGATCACCATTTTCTGAGCGCAATTTTGAGCGGATTCGCGCTCTCAATTTTGCGCATGCGCAAAATCATTAGATTTATATTCTTATCGCAATTCGTAACGCCATTACCGTAGTGATAACCGGGCGCACTGCTGCGCAGAGGCCCCTGGTGTCCGGCACAGCCGGAGCGCCGCGTCAGCGTTCCGGCAGGGTGCAGATCGTGACGGCAGGTGAC
Source organism: Enterobacter sp. E12 (assembly GCF_014596715.2). NCBI lineage: Bacteria > Pseudomonadati > Pseudomonadota > Gammaproteobacteria > Enterobacterales > Enterobacteriaceae > Enterobacter > Enterobacter sp. E12. The sequence goes on along the minus strand of NZ_CP115602.1, from coordinate 79,973 downwards.
GCGCTGGCGCGTGACCGTTCCCGCCCCGCGCAGGAGGTTGCCGCCGTGGTGATGACCGGGCGCACTGCTGCGCAGATGCCCCCTGGTGTCCGGCACAGCCGGAGCGCCGCGCCAGCGTTCGGGCAGGGTGCAGATCGTGACGGCAGGTGACGCGCTGGCGCGTGACCGTTCCCGCCCCGCGCAGGAGGTTGCCGCCGTGGTGCTGGCCGGGCGCACTGCTGCGCAGATGCCCCCTGGTGTCCGGCACAGCCGGAGCGCCGCGCCAGCGTTCGGGCAGGGTGCAGATCGTGACGGCAGGTGACGCGCTGGCGCGTGACCGTTCCCGCCCGGCGCAGGAGGTTGCCGCCGTGGTGCTGTCCGGGCGCACTGCTGCGCAGATGCCCCCTGGTGTCCGGCACAGCCGGAGCGCCGCGCCAGCGTTCCGGCAGGGTGCAGATCGTGACGGCAGGTGACGCGCTGGCGCGTGACCGTTCCCGCCCCGCGCAGGAGGTTGCCGCCGTGGTGCTGTCCGGGCGCACTGCTGCGCAGATGCCCCCTCGTGTCCGGCACAGCCGGAGCGCCGCGCCAGCGTTCGGGCAGGGTGCAGATCGTGACGGCAGGTGACGCGCTGGCGCGTGACCGTTCCCGCCCCGCGCAGGAGGTTGCCGCCGTGGTGCTGTCCGGGCGCACTGCTGCGCAGATGCCCCCTGGTGTCCGGCACAGCCGGAGCGCCGCGCCAGCATTCCGGCAGGGTGCAGATCGTGACGGCAGGTGACGCGCTGGCGCGTGACCGTTCCCGCCCGGCGCAGGAGGTTGCCGCCGTGGTGATGGCCGGGCGCACTGCTGCGCAGATGCCCCCTGGTGTCCGGCACAGCCGGAGCGCCGCGCCAGCGTTCGGGCAGGATGCAGATCGTGACGGCAGGTGACGCGCTGGCGCGTGACCGTTCCCGCCCCGCGCAGGAGGTTGCCGCCGTGGTGATGGCCGGGCGCACTGCTGCGCAGATGCCCCCTGATTACAAGAGTTATCCCTGCGCCCCCGCAGTGGTGCAGGCTCATTCCAGGTCATAGAGATTGACCTAAGTGATTATGTGCAAAGCTGGAGAACAGTGAAGGGGACATAGGCTGGAGTAGAACAACCAGGCAAAAGGATATTGTGCGCTGAGCAAGTCCAGAAAATCGCGTCACACCCCACGCATTATACAATGCTGAGCCTAAAGCCATGCTGCGCCTAGCTTTAGGGGGTATACCCCACCATGTACGAATCTGTATACATTTCCATGTTTACCCCTTTAAAGACCGCGAAGGACAAAGGCTGAGAGGCGTATACACACTGAGGTATACACATACGTCGAGAAATAACAGTGAATATCCCGGCACGTCTGGGGAAATGGATGTATACATTGTTCTGTGATACAAATATGTATCATTTATATGCATCAAAGGAGGTGCTTTACACATGGGAAACGTTAAGACCAAGCAGCAGATTCAATTCCGCTTATCTGGAGCGCTGGATCTAGCGCTTCAGAAGGAAGCTGCAAGAAGGGGAATGTCTGTAAATGAGCTGGCAAAAAAAATAGTCATCAATGAGCTAACCAATGCTGGAACGTCAACCTTCAAAGCAGACGTGTCACTTAAACATGTACTGTCCTCTTCCTACAACATTATTCACCTGGCGGTGTTCATCATCATGAGTGCAAATCCTGAACTCAGTGAAGATGCTGCAACAGAGATTGCCAGTAAATTTATCTTCTCAAAAAGCAATGCACGCGTAAGCAACATCATGAAACAGCTGGGCGTGGAGGACTAATTATGCTCGACCAGAAGCAGGAAAAAAGTACCGTATCGGACCTAAACCGTGGCGGTCAGGTATTGATGCACTTCATCCGTATGTTGCACCAAACTCTGACGAGATACTTCAAGATTGTCTTATGCGTGTTTGTTATTGCCACCACCGCCGTTACTTACCAAATCACTGATAAGACTGATTGGTACATGGGGTTAAAATATGGCTATTCCTACACATTAGTAGAAGTCATTGGTCTTAAGAAGGGTAAAACCACGCTTGAGCTACCTGATGGCCGTAAAGTCATGGTGATGGATGCTCAGATAGTCAGCTCACCGACAATGCAAAATCATGCTGATGCGTTGATATCCAACCTGATATTAAGCCTTGTGATCTCATCAATTGTCGCACTTATTGTGGCTTGGTATCTCTTCCGATTTATTCTCAACAAAGGTAAGCAGGAAAGTAAGGATGAGTACCGCCGAGGTGCTGAACTTACCACTGTAAAAGAACTGATTGAAGCAGCTAACGATAGGGTGAAGGAAGATGGTCGGCTTTCTCGTATATCTATCGCGAATGTACCTTTTGTACGTTATCAGGAAAACTCCGGCATAGCCCTTTTTGGCTCTCCTGGTGTAGGTAAATCCACCATTATCAGGGAATTGCTGCGCCAGCTAAGAGCACAGCAAAGAAAGGCAGTGCTTTATGATATTTCTGGTGAATTTGTTAAGCGTTTTTATCGTCCAGGAAAAGATGTAATTTTGAACGTATTTGATACCCGATCACATTCATGGGATTTCTGGGCTGAAGGGAAAAATCCGGCCATGTATGACCGTATGGCGAAAGCCGCTATACCAGATAACAATGGGGGCGGAGATCCATTCTGGATTGAGGCACCACGCTTGTTATTTTCAGCCTTGCTGGAACAACTTGGAAAGCGTTATGACGTTCCCTCAGTCGAGCACTTGATGAATATCATTCTTCGTATGCCAAACGATAAGATTGCCAACGTTGTAGCTACGACAGATGCTCGTAACGTTATGAATTTAGATCTCGACAAATTGGCCGGTTCAGTAAGGGCGGTTATCACAGCTTACACCAGAAATTTTAAACACCTTGCTCTGCCTACAGGCCCACGTTTTTCCTTCAAGAATTGGGCGCAGGATGAAGAATCTGATACCTGGGTATTCATCACTGTCCGTGATGATATGAAGGATACTCTCAGGCCGATGATTACCATGATGATCGAATCTGCTTTGTCGGCAATTCTGACTCTCGAACCATCTCAAGACCGTTTAATTGGTACGAGCATCGATGAAGCAGGTACTCTTCAGGAGATCCCCTCGCTGCCTGATTTCATGTCAACCTGCCGAAAATTCGGCGGCTTCCCAATTTTGGGCTTTCAGTCAAATGCTCAGACTGATGTTGTCTACGGTGAAAAGAAAAGTCAGATCCTGATAGATGGCATAGGCGCAATAGCCGCATTTCGTATCAATGGTAGTAAAGGGGCTGCATGGTTAGCTGACCAGTTGGGTGATCAGGAGACGGAGAAATCGTCAGAAAATACGAGTTACGGCGCTAATGATGTTCGTGATGCAACATCGATAAATCGTCAGGACAAAGAAGGAAATCTTATCCTGAGAAGCCAGATTACAGAATTACCGGATAACACCTGTTATCTGAAGTTAGGTCGCGGCTTGCCAGTAGCAAAAATCAAGTTCCCTTACGACTATATGAAAGAACTACATCTAGGCATCATTGAAAATGAAGCATTAAACGATACCTCCTTCCTTTCGCAGCTGTCCAAAGAGAATGAGATTTCCCCTGAGCATGTAGTCAGTATCGTTAACAAAGAAAACTCCAGAGAGAAGCGTGAACCGCAGAAGTTCAAACAAGGGAGTAAGCCAAACCCTGATGCGGGTAAAACGCAGGAGCAAGTCCTGGATGAAGTTATTGATAATTCTGCACCGCCGGATGGCAGTAAGGCGACGTCGAACGCCGATGTTTCGAATCCCGTCGCGCAGGCCATGTCATCTGTAAAGTCGAACACGCAGATGAATGCAGTAGCTCAGGCTATGAACGCTGCAAATAAGAAACAGTCTGATGCAGATGAACAGGATGAAGAAGGGGATTTCTCTAACCTTCAATTTGATACGCAGGTTGCTCACGATTTTCTGGCGGAGTATGAAAGTTCATTCTCAACTGAGCAATCAAATACGGAGAAAAACAGTAACAATGACGTGACTAATCGAAATAATGAGAAGTCATTTGACCAGCATGAATATCCAGGAGGCATGTAATGCTTAGTGTTGCTAAAGTTACAAATGTTGCTCAGGCTTCTTCGTATTATAATTCGCCTGACCAATATTATGATAAGGATAGCGGTGATATTACGTCTCGATGGGGCGGTGCTGGCGCTGAAATTTTAGGTCTGGAGGGGCCAGTCGAATCAGATGATTTTGTTCGAATGCTTGAGGGGCGTATAAGTCCCGAAATTCATTTGGGTAAAAACGGCGGTGATGGAACAATTTCACATGTTCCCGCCTGGGATTTTACTTTATCAGCCCCAAAAAGTGTTTCGGTGTTAGCATTAGCTGGTAATGATAAGCGCTTAGTTGATGCGCACATTAAAGCTACAGCTGAAACAATGAAGTTTTTAGAGAAAGAATATGCATTAACGCGTATATCAAATGGCGGTAATACTGAATACACCAAAGTTAATAATCTGGTATATGCAAGCTACGTCCATACTGAATCGAGAAAACATGATCCGCAGTTACACTCACATAATGTCGTGATGAATGCAGTGATGGATGAATCAGGGCAATGGCGAAGCCTTGAAACCTTAAAAATGTTTGAAAATCAGCTTGGAATTGGTCTGGTTTATCGTTCTCATTTAGCCAAATTAGTAAAGCAATTAGGCTACGATCTCGAAATTGATCATGAAACTGGCCTTTGGGATATAAAAGGCGTTCCTCATTCTCTTTTAGATGCGTTCTCTAAACGTCGCAAAGAAGTTCTTGAGGCGGCTAAGCAGTATGGGCTGTTTGATGCTAAGTCTATGGAGAAAGCGGCATTGTATAGTCGCGAGTCCAAAACGCACATGGAATATGACGAGCTGAAAGCCTCATGGGAAGAAACAGTTAAAGAGAGTGGGGTATCACTTGATGAGGTTATTAACCGCTCCTATGACAATGCTAAGGCGTTTAAAAGGTTAGATGACCCTCAACCTTCTTTGGAAAGAGAAAACTCTTCTGAAGCGGTTACAGGCGTTTCTGGGCCTAAAGAAAATAGTCACTCAGTAGCGCCGGAGCATCTGGTTGGAAATGAAACTGATTTTTCTACACCCTCCAATGATACAAATATGAATCATATTGAGCGTGGCGAAGGAGTAGAGGTAAGTCCCGGCAACCCCTTGCCGAATGCAGGCCTACTTTCTGGTATTGCGAACATAAACGGCATTGAGCGAGCTACAGAGAAGTATGCACGAGAGTACATCAGCCATCAGGACCTTTCAGCGAGCGAGCTGACGGCGATTCTCCATGACGTCAGGCTTGCCTATAAAGTTAAGGCGGCAGACGAAGCAGTGTTTACGCACAGCAGGGTAATGAGTGAGGCAATGGGTCTTGCAATAGGCGAGGCTCTACCTGGTGATATAGAACAAATACTCCGGGCGATGGTCAACTCCGGGGAGCTGCTTCCCCGTACTTCCAGAGCAGGAAATGGAGAAGCTGCTTACACCACGCCGAAAGCATTCGAAAAAGAGCGTGAAATGGTCCTGACCATGCTTAGTGGTAAGGAGTCGCGTCAGGCCGCCGGTGATGTTTCCGGTATCGCTGCATACATCGATCAGTTTGAAGCAGAAAAGACCGTAGAATTTGGTTCACACTTTGCTTTCTCGCCAGACCAGCGGCAGGCGATTATCGATGCGGCCACAAACAAAGACCTGGTATCCGGCATACAGGGATTCGCCGGAACCGGTAAAACTACGTTACTCCAGTGTTTGATTGGTTACGGTCAATCTAAAGGCTTTAGCTTCAAGGGATTAGCGCCAACCGGTTCCGCTACAGAGACGCTCGCGAAGGAAACAGGCATCCCAGCCAGCACGGTAGATTCATTCCTGTACCGGCGCATGAAAGGCACTGTCAGCACCCGTGAAATCTGGCTTGTCGATGAGGCGAGTCTTGTTGGGGCTGACAATCAGCATGCCCTCATAATGGAAGCTGAGCGAAGCAATGCAAAATTGTTGCTTCTTGGCGATAAGAAACAAATGGAATCAGTAGATTGGGGTCGCCCGTTTGCCGTATTGCAGGGCTTCGGTATGCAAACGTCCAGTGTCCAGACCATTATTCGTCAGAAAGATGAACAGCTGCGTGCTGCGGTGTACGACTCTATAAGCGGTAATTTTTCACAGGCGTTTTCTCGTCTGAAGGATTCCGTTTATGACATGGAAAAACACAGCATACTCGATGACTATCTGGCTCTCTCTCAGGCGGATCGGGAAAAAACGTTGGTCATTATCCCTGATAATGAGGGACGCCAGGACTTTAACGCGAGCGTGCATGAAAAGCGTGTTAATGATGGTGAACTATCGGCCAATGAAGTTGCTGTGCGGAGCCTGCTCAGCGAAAACCTTAATGAAGCTGAACGTACTGACAGCCGGTATTACCGATTTGGTCAGATTATTGAGTTTCAGCTTGATCACGGTGAGTTTAATAAAGGGGAGTTCTGGAAGGTAGCAGAGGTTTCCGGTAAGGAGTTATTGCTTAAAAGCGGAGATGGTCAGGAAAGGAAATTCAATCCATCAGAAATAACCGGTAAGTCTAAGTTTGCGATTGATGTCTTTCGGGAGGACAAAATTCTCTTTTCTGAACAGGAAAAGGTTGTCTTTACCAAGTCGCGCAAAGATCTTAACGTGCGTAACGGTGATGAATTTAAAGTATCCCGTATCGATTCGACCACAGGCACGTTCATCCTCACAGATGAAAAGGGGAAAGAGCTTTCTCTGGACTCATCAAAACTTCATAACATTTCACATAGCTACGCAATGACGTCATACAAGGCTCAGGGAAAGACTGTGGATCGCGTGATGGCGCAAATCGAGTCCTGGCGGCGCAATCTGGTCAACGAGCGTAGTTTCTATGTCAACCTTAGTCGCGCCCGTTACGAGGCTCGGTTGTACGTGGACAATGTTGGGAAAGTAATTAAAGCCCTTTCTGAACATGACGCCAATAAAACCACATCGCTCACGGGTTTTTCCACCAAGAGTATGAAGCGAGCTGCTGAGCACCTTCAGGCTGAATCTACTGATACCCGGCAGCTGTATGCCGATCTGAACATAGCCACTCAAAAACTGGCAAACAAGCAGGGAGTGTTTAGTCATTCTGCGTTGGTGGCTGAGACGCTGAAAAACACGCTGGGAACGTATGATGTCAGAGATATAGAGACTGCTATTTACGCCATGCGAATGCGGGGTGAGGTAGGGCTTTCTCACATTAATCATGAAAAAGTGAATAGTGAGAATTACTACACCATGCCACAGAACATTCGAAATGAAGCCCAGATTGTGCGGCATATGCTACAAGGTAAGGATCGTTATGCGCCCATTGCCGGGAAATCGGTTGTCAGTCGTTATCTTTCTGCGAGAGAAGATAAGGCCCGGCAGGGAATAGCTGAGCCTGTCTCAGCGGCGACTCAGGCCGCGCTGACTACAGTGATGACCAGCAGGGATGAAGCTATTCTCATCACCGGTAGCGACCTGAGTGGCCATCGTGATGTTATGAGAGAAATTGGTAAGGATATCGCCAAAGAGCGGGGATATCGTGTGAAAGGATTTTCGACTACTGCCGAGGGGGTTAAGCAGATGCGTGAATCTATGAAGTTCTCAGCCAATATCTACCAGCACCTGGACCAGATGGAAACTAAGATTGCGGCAGGTCAAACCGTCCGACCAGGTAAGGAACTCTGGGTAGTGGAAAACGTTTCTCAAATGGGGGCTGAGAACGTGCTTCGATTGCAGCAGGCGGCAAGATATGTCGGGGCGAGGATGGTGCTTGTAGCCGACCGACAAGAGAACTCTATAGCCTGGGGCAACATGCCATCATTGCTGGCCGAGCAGGGGATCGCCACCATTGATTTTGACAAGGCGAATCGTTCGTTGAACCCTGAGATTAACCTGGCAACAGATAAGCTGACTCAGGGGAAAATTGAGGACGCGCTTGCTCATGTCAGTCCGATGATGAGTGAAGTACGCGACCTCGATAACCAAAACAATGATCGCACTATCCGGCTGAATGTTATTGCAAACTCCTGGTTGAATCTCTCGCCAGAAGACCGAGCTAAAACAGCCATTGTTATCCCTGACTACTTATCTCGCAACAAGGTCGATGTGCAAATACGCAGAGGCCTTCAGTCAGAGGGGGTTCTTCAGGGTACTCCTTTAACGACGGCACTTTATCGTAATGCGAATCTCGATCCATTTGAGAAGAAGGTTGCGACAAACTACAAGCCAGGCCAGGTTGTGCAGTTTGAAAGCCAGCGACCGGGTATAGAGAAGGGCGCATATTATACCGTTGAGGCGGTGAACAAGGCCGGTAATGAGTTGATACTGGTATCGCTTGAGGCGGGGCATCGTGTAACTATTAACGCAGCTGATATCGCTGGTAGCCGTAACAACTCCGTGCAGGTCTTTCATGTGGAGCAAAAACAGATTCAGAAGGGGGAAACCCTGCGTTTCACGCGCACCGTTCCCGCTGACAAGTTAGAGAGTGCTGACGGAAAGGGGGTGTCGTCCAAAATGACCGGCTCGGTAGTATCACTCGACGGAACAAAGGTTACTCTACGTCTTGCAAATAACCGGCAGGTCACGGTGGACGCGGCCAGCTGGAAACACATGGAGTGGGGATATTCCAATAATATGTTCAATATCAAAGATAAACAGTTTGATAATGTGATCACGTTGATGGAGTCATGGAAGAAACAGTTTGCCACTCAGGAAGCGCTTCATAACGCACTGACCAAAACGGCGGTTAATCTGCGAATTATCACTGATGATAAAGCGAAGCTGCTTGATAGCCTGCGCACAAATCCCGGTTTCAGACAAACAGCCCTTCAGGATCGCAAGGTATCTATTACCAAAAGCGACATGGCCGCATTTGATAAACAGTTTGGAACGGGGCTGGGCTTTGGCATGCGATCACTCATGAAGCTGGAGGCTGCGGTGGATAAAGCGGTTACTACAACGGTAAGCAAGGTGGTTGAGAAAACACGGGAAGTTGCGCAAAAGACGCGGCAAAAGTCGTTGTAACAGATACGAAAATCCCCGTCGATGCGGGGGTTTTTTATGCCTGAGATATCGTTGCCAGACCGCCTCAAGATCGTCGCGATTAAACTCAAGACTGATGATAATTTGGTCAAGAATATTATTCATGTGCGAGATAGTCTGTTAGCTATTTTGGGTAATTAATTTATCACATTCATGAGATTGTTGGCAGTCTGTCTAAGAGAGTGTAGCCTGATCTCCTTATCGAAAAAGAAGAGGTAGTAACCAAACTATGAAAAAATATAAAAAGAACGGGGCAACAGGACAAGCAGGTGAGTATTATTTTGCATATTGGATGGTTCGCAATTTTAAATGGCCTTGTCGATTGCTTGATATTGACGTTGGAATAGATGCTCAGGTTGAAATCTTTGAAAATGAAATATCAAGCGGTGACTTCTTTGCGGTTCAAATTAAATCAACAGTTGAAAACGACCCTGACATGTCTATTGATTTGTCAGACTTTATGTATTGGCAACAGTTGGAAAGCCAAGTCATTCTGGTTCGAATCTTAATGGCTGATAACCATAGTGAACCTGTAATGTACTGGAAGTCATTTTCAAAAGAATACTTGGATGAAATTGTTATAGAAATGGGCAAGACAGGTTTTCAGTCCAAAAAAGTTTTCTTCTCTGAATCTGATAAATTAACCTCGGAATCAAAAGACTCTTGGAAAGAGGCAATACTTTCAGACACTGATAAACGGCTGATAAGAGTAGCAAGGTCATTATTAGAATACCTTAAAGAACATGACTTTGATAACTTTGTTGAAGAAGACTATCACCTTCAGGATGGGAATAAGGACTTTATTTCCTTTAATAGTGAAATCGACACGTTCAATAATCATTTTATTGATTACGAGGAGTTAATAGATGCAGTTTACCTCGACAGAAGATTGATAATCAGAGCGCCTTTCATAGGCGAAGTAATAGATTACTTTGAGGAAAATGAATCGATATTACTCTACATGTTTAATCATGCTTTTAATGGGATAAAAGAAGGGAGAACCCCTAATGAAATACTTCCTAGAAACTTGAGTAGAGAAATCAAAAAACAGACAGAAGATTGGGTTTATCACATGACGGGCTTTTAAAGGGCGCAGAAGCGCCCTAATAGATTATGCGCGTTTTGCATCATCCGTTCAGCTCTTTGGCGGCGATACTCGCCAACGTCGCCAAACTTCTCAGCCTCAGTAAATTCATTTGCCACCTTTGTCACCAGGATGTCGCGATACGCTTTTAGCTCATCCAGCGTTTCCAAAGCCTTGCCAGAACTGCTGATACCGTCAACGAATCGACGAATAAGATGATCGTAAACGACGTTGAGCATTGCTTTAGCCGTCTTGCGAAGACGATTTGGAGCGCGTTCGCCGTCGTATTTGGCGCTGACCACGGCCAGCTCAAGCGTCATGGTACGGTCGATAACCCCCCCCAAAGTTAGAACGGGTAGGGGGATTTGCGCATGCGCAAACATCAACTTAATGTGCTGTTGGAATCGTGATCTCAGTGAGGTCTTTTTCGACAAAGCTTCCTTTGCCTGATTTCATGTCGAAGTCGCTGGAATGAAATGAATGTACATCTTTCCAGATAATAAAACAGGTTCTACAGGTAACGGGCAGTGCGTTTTCAGCCAGTTTTTCACAATTTTCAATCAATACCCGTTTGTCGTTGTAACTAACGTTAAAACCGCTTGTACAAAGAGTTTCGTATCCATGAGCACCGGTCACAATATGTGTGGCTATCCTTTCTCGTACTTTTCCGTTCACTAATAACTGCTCCCGCGTAGTAATAGTTCTCATCTTAAGGCGGGTTCGATGTTTAAGCACAGGGAACCGGGACATACTCAATTCGACTGTCACGCTGATAGCTGCCATGATGACCCACAACGTCCCGACTAATCCCATGACACCATGATCAATATGCTTGGCATACCCTCTGGCATCGGATACTACTTTAGGGCAATCTTCGGCCAAAACTGGGGGGCGGACAGCTGGTTTTGGCGGAAATTCATTTGAATTGCTGGAAATTGAAGGGCATTTGCGCCACGTCCAGTTAACCCCGTCAGTTACCTGATCTGCGCTCTGGATGATACTCACTAGTACCTGACCGGGAGACGAGTGATCACGGACTATTATAAATACGATGATGAGAGTCAGTATTGCTGCGGGGAAAAAGATTAAATTACGAATAGCCCATGAACACCATGACATCACGTAAATTGCGATTCGTATGAAATTATTAGACATGACGATAGCTCCCCTGTGCTGGCATTGGGTACATTGCCTCTGCATATATTTCACCGGCGGGTAATGCCGACAAAGCGTTTTCCCAGAGTTCTTTGTGTTCTGCGCGCATGTTCCTTGTCATCAGGGGGATTAAGTCGGTGAGCCAAGAGTCGATAAATGAAAGCCGGAACAAAAGTTGTCTGGCTTGTGCCGGGGGAAGTGTGTCGGCAATTTTGGCTGCCTCCCGGCATTCCAGAATGCGTTTGTACGGACCACCATTACCTTCCATAGAGAAGTCCAGCTGACTAAGTTGATTGGATAGTTCTAATACTTTTCGTTCATATTCGGCACAAACGCCGTGATGTCTCGCTTTGCTTATAAACATAATTAGATCCTGATGAGGGGTTAGAATTTTAGCTTTACGGTCGAATCGAAAAGATTCAGTAGACGGTCGCCTGAGATAATTTCTATTTGTGGGCTGGGGCATGCTTTTACGTACTCTCGCACCGATGCAGGTGTCTTGCCGGTATGTACGAAGATACCTCCACTACAGTTGTTCTCCTTGAGTAGAGAGGCAAAGGCACTGACGTGCTCCTGTTTGATGCGATTCGAATAGCGTTTTGCCTGAATCAACCACAACTGCCGGTTATGCTCAAACCTACCATCCAGGCCTCCATCGCCGCTGTAGCGTTTGTTTCTGCCAATTACGAATCCTTTTCGTTGCAGAAGCGTCATTATCAGTTCCTCAAAGGCGTAGGGGTCAACTTTACGTAGATAGGCGATTTTCTGGGCGGGGAGGTCAATGGAGTTAATAACATCAATGATTTTCTCAGCAGAAAGTCTTTTCCGGTCGTGATTGTTTTTTTTGCGAAAGCACAGCGCATAAATAAAGAACATGAGCAGTAGAGCCAGGCCAATCATAAGGTTTTTCGACATTAGAATTTATCTCCGGGTAGGCTGTCGTAATGCTTATCAGGTGAAGTGAATGCTTCTTTGCTTTCAAAAGCGTTGCTTTTATCAATGCTGATTTCTGTCGGGATATCGAGTAAGCCTTCACTCTGGCCTTTTTCAGTGAACCCTTTGTTTTCATACTCATGGTCGAGTTTGAAGCGCCGGACCTGATTACTCTCCGAAGTTTGCGAAGATGTTTTACTCAGTATCCAAAGGGCTACCGCACCGGCTATGCCACACACAACCAAAAATGCTCCAAATAGCTTTGCGGTCATTTAGGCTCACTACGCTCACTGCTAAGGGGGATGGTCAAAAGCACCGTCAGTGCAACTACACCATGAAGCCCGATTAGCACGTAAAGAAACACATTCCCGTCAGTAAACGAGCGATAGAACGTAAACAATCCGGCAGTTACAAACAGACAGAAGACATGCATAACATGACGATTCAGTATGCGTTTAAGACCGATGTGTAGACCGAAGAATGCGATTAATACACCAAGTATTGATGCCCGGTGTGATAACACTGTCGGGTCTATCCATAAGATGAGATAGTAGGAAAAAGCCATTAAAGCTGATCCCAGCGACAACAAGAATCGGGTCATAATCCACCTACCAGTTTACCGTTTCCATAACTGAACGTTTGGTTAACCGCGAGGTTGAACGTAATGCCAGGATGCGTATCTCGAAACTCAATTTTATGACCTTCACCTACGGGAGCTTTTTTACGGGATGGTGTAAAGCGGAACACACCAGGAGTATCGTTCAGGATACTGGCGACATACGCCTGGGTTTCAATGAATGGGATTAACTGCATAAACTGCTTATTGCTGATCTCACCACTGCGCGGGTCCCCATAGCGTTTAAGCCATTTATCAACGCTCCCAGGCCCGGCGTTATATGCAGCCAGCGCGAGAACGTGGTTGCCATCGTATTTCTCCAGCTGCGAGTCGAGATATGCTCGCCCAAGCGCCTTGTTATACGTCTCGTCATTTCGATACCGCCATGCACTCCATTCCAGCCCGGCTAATCTTGCCGCTTCTGGTGCTGTTTCGGGCATTACCTGCGCAATCCCTACAGCACCTTTTGGTGACGTAAGAGGCTGGCCGTTTTTACTGAACTGATTTCCCCGGCTTTCCTGGTGTATCAATTTATTGAACAGATCATCAGAAGTGAGAACTTGCTTCGCGATGACTCCGTCTTCCTGCCCGGCCAGAAAACCAGTGAGCTGTTGTTGTGTATTTGACGATCCCAGCACCGGGCTGGACCCCAGAATGAGCAAGGCTATAAAGGTCAGTTTTGTAAGCTTCAATTGTGAATCCTCATGCTAATTGTCATGATATAAAAATGTATCACGTAACTGTTATAATACAAACCCCTCTTGATTGAGATAATTTAAATTTTGTGCAATGATTAATTAATTTGATTTCGGAGTGAATTTTAATGACAGATAAGTTTAACTTACAGAACAAGAGGTTGATGGATTCCATTGAACAAACGCTATTGCTCCTTAGTAAAAGCGGTGGTGAGTTAATCAAAGCTGTCGCGAAAAGCCTCGTACTCAAAATCAAGCCTTATGATTTCGTTGAGTTCAAACATTCAGCGATTTATCGCGCAATTCGTACTTACAACGAAAAGCGTGATAGCGTGATCCGCCTGTCTGGACTGTACAGCCCGTTGTTTGGCCGTGAAAAAGAGGCATTGGAAGAAGAACCGTTTAGCTTGATCGTCAATGTAGATGAACAGACGTTCAAGCGAGGGTATATCTGGTATAGCCCTGAGAAAGACAGAGCATTTCGCATGGAGGATTTAAGCTATTTTGTTCTCGAACAGGACAACTATATCCCCTTCGACCTCTCCGTTAGTAACAAACCATAAGCGATCACGACAATGAATAAAAAAACGCCTCTGACCGTGAACGCTGTAGCTGAATATTTATCGAGCATTACCCGCCGTACTGCTGTGTTCAAAAAAATGGATTTGCGCCTGCTGGGGATTGTACGTGCGGATTTGAATCGTATTATTGAGACGCGTGAAGCACAGCTTGAAGAAGAACGGCTGCGGCAGAAAGAAAAGCAGGACAAAATCCGTGAGCATCTTTCTTTGCTGCGTCAGGACGGTATTGAGCCGGATGAGCTACTCGACAATACCCGGCCCCGAAAGCGGCCCTCGATCGGTCAGATGCGAACCTTCCGTATTCATGGAAAGCTTGTCCATTATAAAGGAGTGGGGGTGTACCCGCGTGCGCTACGAGAGATAATAGAGAGCGAAGGTGAAGAAGCCCTGAAACGGTATGAAGTTTCAGGTGAGTAGTCTCTCACTAGAATCCATGCAACCCGCCCACTGGCGGGTTTCTTATTTTAGCCAGGCAACAGGTATGTCCTTCCAGCGTGTCGTATAGCAGGGCGACAGCCACTGCTGTTTGCCTTTATACTTGCGATGAACACCCTCACCGGCCATAAAGATAGTGCCGCGCTCTGCCAAATTCAGCTTATCAATAATCTGCATTAAGGCCTTGCTGTTTCTTCCTGGCTGCTTATTGCTAAACAGGTCCAGTTGTTCCCGGCCATCACCAATTTCACTAAGCATAACTCCAGCTTTCGCATAATGGACACCTGGTTTCCAGATTCGGAGAAGTGCTGTTTGAGCGGCCTGAATTAAATCCCGTGAGTCCTGAGTAACAGGTAGTGGTTCGAGTGCAACAGCGGAGAAATAGGGTTCAGCCTGGCTGTGGCGGCTGTTTTGAATGAAAACAGTAACAGCTCCCGCAAAACTGCGATCTCTGCGGAGTTTCTCAGCGGCCTGGCAGATGAAAGAGCATATGGCCTGCCGAACGTCTTCGAGATCAGTCGTGCGTTGACCAAAGGAGCGGGACACTATTATCTGCTTTCGTGAAGGCGGGTTAGTATCAAGCCCAAAGCAGGCTTCGCCGCGCAGCTCCCGCACGGTGCGTTCAACAACTACTCCCATCAGCTTACGAACAAGACGTGTATCCATTCTGGCTAACTCAAGGGCGGTGACTATGCCCATTTCATTGAGGCGTTTAGCAAGCCTGCTGCCGATCCCCCACACTTCACGGACAGGAATTAGCGCTAAAAGCCGGTCACGCCTGGCGGGGTCACTTATTACGACCACGCCTTTCGTTTGGGGGTACTTTTTGGCGGCCCAGGTAGCTGCTTTGCAGAGAGTTTTGGTTTCCGCAATGCCAATACCGCATTTCAACGAGGTATGCCGGTAAACTTTTTCACGTAGCTCCCGACCAAAATCTTCGAAGCTGACAAGCTTGTCCATGCCATGCAGGGATGCAAAAACTTCATCACAACTGTAAATTTCATGGCGGGGTACACTTTCACCAATCGTGGTATGAAAACGTGCAGAAAAATCCCCATAAAGCACGAAGTTGGATGAAAACACCCTGACATGGTTATCCCGAATTACTTGCTGGATCTCAAACAAAGGCTGTCCACGTTTAAGGCCCAGTGACTTTGCTTCAGTATTTAAGGCTGCGATAGCACCATCATTATTCGTGGTGACAATGACCGGCTTACCTATAAGACCAGGCTCCATTGCTGTCTGGCAGCTTACATAAAATGCGTTAGCATCACTATGCAGAAACATGCAGGCAGTCCCTGACACTGAAAGTAACCACGCCAAAAATTTCAAGCAGTTCCGGCTCTACTTCAATGACAGGAAAGTCTGGATTCATAGGGATTAATGCAGGAAACGGACGAAGCTGTAATTTTTTTACTGTGAACTCACCATCTACACGGGCCACAACAATGGCTCCATGCTCAGGACGGATAGAGCAATCTACTACCAGCAAATCTCGCGGCGCAATACCTGCATCAATCATAGAAAGGCCATCGCATCGAATGAAGAAGGTGCTTGAAGGGCGCTTTACACAGTAGTTATGCAAATCAAGAGGTTGATCTTCAATGCCTTCAGAGGGGAGTGGAAAGCCACAAGGGATCAAATCACCAAAGAAAGGCTGTTTACTTGAGACTCGCTGAATATCAGGCTGAACCAATGAAATGTGTTTCATACAGGTAACTCTATACTGTTTTTTTATACAGTATTATTGACCCGTATGGAGATTTCAAGTGAACGATACAGGGAAAATGCTACCTGCATGATTTAAGGCTAAAAAGAGAGGGATGCCTCCACCAACAAACCAACCCAATGACACCCCTCCCCCGGTATAGTGTAACGATGATGTTGTGGTAACGGCAAACATGGTTTTATATTTTGCGCATGCGCAAATTTGCTCTCCTTTAGAGCTGTATATGTAATGCATTTTTGCATTACTGCTTGCTTGTAATGCAAAAATGCATTATGGTTAATGTGTGACCACCACAAGGAGAGAGGACAATGGCGACCATTAACGCACGCATTGATGATGATATAAAGAACCAGGCAGATGAGGTGCTGAAGCTGCTTAACATTAGCCAGACTCAGGCTATTGCAGCGTTTTATCAGTATGTTGCTGAGCAAAAGAAACTGCCGTTTGTGATCACCTCCGTTGTGAAAACACCGCATGATTTATTACGTGAAAGTTCAGATATGTTAGCTGAAGCTCTTGCGGTGATCTCCAATTTACAGGCATGGACTGAACAGCCGGACGGGATTGAAAAGGCAAAACTGATGGAGTATTACCGCCGCCTCGATGCACTGTACCGTTGTGCCAAAGATAAAATCAGCCTTATTCCAGATAACCGGGATGCTGAACTGGCACTGAATGCTTTTAATAAGGCTTTGAGTATTCTTGTTGATACGCGAAATTTCGGGTACGGCTATGAGAAAGTAACATTTTCTACGCTGGAACAGACTAGTTTTGCATTCGCCGTCCAGGAATTTGAGAGTAAAGTGGCCGGTTTAGTTCACTGTGTCGGGAAAGGAGGGCTGGAATGAGGATCAATAAAGAGGACAATCTGGAGAACTGCCCGAATTGCGGCGAGGATATGCCTGGCGGGAAAATCCGCTGTACGCGCTGCCAGCGTCAGCACGATATTGAAAATATGACCGAGGCAGAGCACCGCGCACATGAAGCGCTGTTTCCGACAGGCAGCGCTATGCCGCAGCTACCTCTCATCACATACACCGTGGGCGTGAAAGCTGTATTTGACATGCTGACGCAGCAGGAACAGCAGCGGTACAGTAACGCCATACGTGAGGCTATCAAGACAGCATATCCTGCCTACGACGTTGTGGTGACACTGGACAACACCATTGGCGGAGCTGACTGCGAGGTAAGTAATGATCCTTATGGTGAAACCGATATAGCAGAACATGCGCATTCTATCGCCCACGGAGTCTGGATAGGGGCAGCGTGGCTGGATAAATAAGCTTTATACACAAACAGCCGCGAGCGGGGCTGGACAGAATGAGTCTAACGTCCAGTGAGCCTAGATGTCTCTAAAGTAAGCGATAGCCGTGCAATAGGCCACAGGTGCGGCCTCTCACAACCAGATTATTAGTGCAAAAACAGACATTGCCAGGCCAGCAAGAGCGGCAAGATTGCCAACTGCGCCTTTACAGAGAAAAGCTGCCCCGGTGAACAAGAGTAGACCCAGTATTATGTAGGTGTTCAATTCATGCTCATTACCTAACATTTAACTCTCCCATATCTGTCATTTGGTTTCAGTTTTTAAATATCGCATTGTTGTGAAATAAGGATTAGCTACATCCAATATTTTGTATGATGCTTCTGGCGAGCTTGATGTTCAGGCAAACCATATTAGCGTTGAGACTGTTCAGCATACCTGCATGGCTTCTGACAAGATATGGCTCAAGCATTCCTTTATAGCCGCCTGATGTAATGACCGTTAACTGTGCAAGAGGATTAATCAGAGAGGCCATGCCTGCTGTGATATCACGTTCAACAGCTGCAACGTAGACCGGTGATCCTGAAATAACGTAATTATCGCCGGGATATGTTTGCATGAGCTGAGCTATCGAACTGGAACGACGTACTCCTTGAGTTGCTTCGATCAGGGTTTCCCACCAGGAAGAAGGCGCGAAAGGCAACTTGCTAAAGGTCGCTTCATACGGAATTACCTTTTCAGAACAATGAAGTAAGCCCATGCCAGCTGATATAACCCATAGGTCCAGGTTAGGTGTCGTTTTGAGGATCTCTTTGGCGCAAGACCAGTGTGCTCCCCTATAGAGGTCAATTACGGATACGGCTCGTTCAGGCGGGTAACTTCTGAGTTTACTCAGCCATGTCTCAATCAATAATTTCGGTGTTGTATTCGGCATAATTTCCAGAACCGGAGAGGTGGATGTGAAATGGTTCTTTCCCTTTGCGCATGAAGTCAATAAATGAGTCCGGGGTTGGATATGCAAGTTTAGTACCTTAATATTTTGACCAGATAGCGGGGCAAGTTACCGATCCCACCTCTTAATGTTCCGCGTTGCTCAGGATGTTCGCGCCGTCCATCACTGCTGGGCGGCCCTATATAAAGTTGCAACAGAAAACAAACCAATGGCTAATCCATAAAAAGATGCCAGCGCAATTATTAGATATTGCCCTGACAGGGGGGGAATACTCTGCATTGTAATACTTCCTGCCATAAACATTACCGCCAGGCACATAGAAGCAGCAGCACTCAACTTAAGGTCTTCCTTATCATTCCTTCTGAGTGCATTTTTATAAAAGCGAATGGATTGTAACCATAAACTGATGGCCGTGATGAAATTCATCCAAAGTAAAGATGTGACGAATTCATAGGTGGATAATGTTTCACCTGTACGGCTAAGCAGAAGATAATAGAAAATAATTAACAGAATAACGCCTGTAGCTTCAGCTTTAAAACCGCCTCGAAAGATTTTACTTATAGACTTCAACACGACGAGCTACCTCAAAGTTGATAATGCTTGACATGATACTAATATGTATCATGATAGTAACACTTATCTGTTATTTGTCCAGAGGGAAAAATGAATAACGCGCTAAAGGTATTGCCGTTGATAATGCTGAGCATTCCAGTGGTCGCTGAGGCTGATATCACTGGAAAAATAGTCCGAGTGCTGGATGGTGATACTGTAGAAATCCTGGCCGGGAATGTTGCTACTCGCGTGAGACTTAATGGGATTGATGCTCCTGAGAAGGCTCAGCCTTTTGGTCAGCGGTCCAGGCAGGCACTGACGGCAATCGTGAGCGGGAAAACCGTGCTTGCAGTGGGAGACAGGCGGGACAGGTATGGGCGATTACTGGCAACTCTGATCCTCAATGGCCGGGATGTGAATGCAATGCAAGTATACAGCGGAATGGCCTGGGCGTATCGCTATCAGGGCAACGCTTCAGTACCTGCATACCTGCGGTTTGAGCAGGAAGCAAAGACCGCCAGGAGGGGATTGTGGGCGGAAAAGGAAGCGATTGAACCCTCAATATGGCGTCGAGAGCACAGGCAATAAATCGGACAGTTACCATGCCATAACGTACCAAATGTTCCTGCTGTATAGTTTTTGGGAACCGCCCCGATAATGAAGTACAGGAGTTCAAAAGGAGTACCGAATCAATGTTGAAAGATAGCTTTAATCACATGAGAAAACAGGGCAGCAAAACTGAAATGGTTACTCAATCTCCCGAAAATTTACGATGCTGTCCTCCCCCCGACGAACAACAGCGCATTGAACGTGCTATCGAACTGGCAAGTCGATTTGGGGGAAGTGACGAGGTGCATCATCTTCGCTGGGTTATAGATCAGATGGTTCGGGAGCTGGCTGGCGAGCGTTATGATCAGGTTGTCGCCAGTGCTTGCGCCGGTGAAGATGGCCCGGATACCTGGCGCTGGGATACGGGCATAGCGCCTTAAACAACGGATAACATTTCTATGAAGAAAATTCGTGGCGGGATTCAGAAGTGTCCTTATTGTGGGTATGACGAATTTTATGTTCGGGCAACTGTAAGTGGTTCTACTTCAGTATTTTATCGTTTTGACGGCGGTAGTGGCGATAATACGCACATGTGGGATTATGTGAGAACGAAGGAAAAGAAAACCGCATACTGCGGCAGCTGTCAAAAACGTATAGGCACAGTCGAAGAATAAGGTTGCCCTGGAGGACGAATGCAATTTTTAGAACTGTTTTTGAGTACCATAATGAACCCACCATCGTTTAATGATTGGCAGGCCATGAATGACGTGAGTGATATGATCGTGACGGGTATAGCCATGTTGATCCGCTTATCGACTGTGCCAGCACTGATTTTTTTAGCTATTGGGCTGGCTACTCTCATTGTCACGAGTCTCTGGCCGAAGTGTTCTGGCCTGTAGTACCAGTTGTATAATCAGTCCTGTTTCATCACTCCGAGCCTCAGAGCCTGCCGCGCCTGTTCTACATCGAATCCGAAACTAACCTCATGCTGCCCGGCGACATCGAACAGGAACAGCCGGGTATAGACTTCTGTACTCTTAAACGATTTGTGGCCCATCAGCGACTGCAAGACTTTGGGATGAATCCGGTTAAATAAAATGTGCATCGCAAAACTGTGCCGGAAGGTTTTGGGTACGATAGGCGAAACACTAAATGTGACACCGTCACTTTCTGCGGCAGCTAAAGCACGATTAAGCCAGCGTGATACGGTATCAGCAGATACGGAAACTGGCTGAGTGGCGGAAGAAGAACTGCGGCCCGGCCAGATTAGATCGGTTTTACGAATACCAAAGGTGGTGATCAGGGACTGCATACGTGCGCGATAATCGGCATCCCAAAGAGCGACTGAACGAACGGGGGGAGCATTTTTCTCCGGGCGGCCACGGCCCCGATTCCTCTGTTTAAGCGTTTTCAGCGTGACAAATGGCATGACAGCATCAAAAGCAAAGTCCTGTGGAGTCAGCGCCAGGGCTTCATTTGGCCTGGCTCCGGTGTTCCATAACGTTTCAAAATAACAGCGTTCGCGCAGATCGTGCATATAGCTGAACAGGAGAGCAACCTCTGGCGCGAGCATGTATGCCGGTGCATCAGAGGAAGAAATGGCGAGCTGGCGCATGGCAAAAATCCGCGACCAGTCGAGGTCAGTGACCGGCATCAGCATTGCACTTGGATAGTGAGAACGTTCCAACATTACCTGCCTTCTCGATTTAAAGCCTGAGTTCAAAGGTGTAATTGCAGCTCGTCAGCGAGATAAAGGGCATAGCTGAGCCGGGGATCTTGGTCCGGGTGGCAGTATCTTTCACGCAGTTCCGGGTCCAAAAGAAAGGATTCTTTCAGGGTTTCCGGGTACGGAAGGTGGCGGAAAATCATTGTCACCACGCCAGCGACTGCGGAACGGGTTTCCTGCGGAAACGCGCTGATATATCTCGCAAGCTGCAACGCGACACATTCGGTTGGCAGCGCCGGAGAATAGGTCAAAAGCATTTTCAGAAACCGGCCATCAGTCTGTGCCTGACTTTCCTGACGGAATTTTTCATCAAGGGTAAGGTGGACTTCTTCTGAGATGCGGCGAATGATCAGCAGCTCTTTCAGATCACGAATAAGCAGATTAAGGTCATCCTGCCAGTTCTGCTGATCCCAGAGGTACTTACGTCCTCTCCGGGACAGTTCATCGGTCAGAAACGATACAAAGCTGTCGGGCCGGGGATGAACGTAAACCAGGGGCCGGATGTCTTCAACAATAGACTTGCGCTGGTTAACACTATCGACACAGCGGTAGCGGGAACAGATGGCATAAACCATTTGCATGCAATATTCATCGTTGTCGAAAAAAGCAGTTTCCAAAGTATATCCTCACGTCCTGGTCTGATCTTGCAAAGGGTAATTTGCGCATGCGCAAATCAGTGTGGAATCCTGGGAGACTTGCCGCCAATCTGACAGTGACGCAGCCGGTTGGTGAAGGCTGCGCTTGTGTCTTCTGAGTTACGGCCAGAAAGGATCGGCAAACCAGGTAAGAATAATTTTTTTACCGTCCGAACTGAGCAGGGCGGCAGCATCCAGAAAGTTAAAGTCGTGATTTTCACCGCGCCATACCGACATATAGAACCGGGCCATGATTTGCTCACCGCGACTGAGCACACCAATACTCTCTTTCATTTCCAGATAACGCAGGCAATCTTCTTCCGTATTCCAGTAATTTGCCAGCAACGGGTACGCTTGTAACATCATTCGATACCTGTCACGACTGGACAGGGGGGGAACGGTACTGGTCATGAATGTACTCCTTGTACTGATTTCTGAAGAAATGAACCGCTGAACGGTTCCACGTTCACATCTTTATCATTCCTGCCGAACAACCTCGCTCATTACTGCGCACGCCTGGTCACGAGGTAGTAAAACCCAATACACATCGCAGCCACGGATACCGCCTGCATCGCTTTGTAATCGTACATCACTGAAAGGCCAAGCCCGACAATGCCACCTAACAGGAAGCCGCCAAAGAAAACTCTTGGGCTAATAGTGCCTGGCTTGCGCTGAGGTGCAGCAGCCGGTTCGTCATTAATCTTTGCTTTATCCATCGTGGCGTTCCTCTTTAGCGAGCGGAACAGATCCCGCTCTGCGTGAATGCAAAATTGTACGATTTCCGGTCTGTCACCGGAACTGAAAAAAATACCCAGGAGCATCGCCGCATTTGCGGAAGTTTACGCGATATTTATCGTTTTACCGTAAACATTTATCCAGGGCAGAAAGCTAAACGGTCACACGGATCGCCTATATGGTGTCCGATCACCTGCAAAGCCCACTACATATCCGCAAAAGCCCCTGCTGCGGGTTATGCGGATCTTTAACCGTTTTGCCGCATCCCGTGAAGTGTGTAACCAGAGGTTGCGTGTAACAGTTATCTGTTATAGTATTCTTGATACAAAAACATATCAAGAGGATTGCAGCAAAATGATTCACGAAGAAATGAACACTGGTCAGGGGCAGGATGAGAAGGGAAGAATCGACCGTGTTATCGACAGATTCCGCAGTAACGCCGGGCCGGAATTCTATAATTAATAACATGCCTGATTCAGCAAAAAGTTAATAAACAGCACATAAACATAGGTGGTGAAATGAAAAGTAAAAAATCTAAGAAGAATGAGAGGGAGGTTATCAAAAATTCCGGTGATCATTTTATGGTTGTCGGTAAAACAGGGCAGGGGAAAACTTCTGTTCTGCTGGAAGTAATGGAAAAATTTATACACATTAAAAAAATGTAAACGCGAAGATTAAACAGAGAGGATTCAGATGAACATTCTTAATGAGCATGAAAAAGAAATAGAGAAAAAGGGTTGGTGGCGCGGTGTGATATATGCCGTTTCTGATATCTACCGGAGCCACGGAGACTCTGTGGCAGCAGAGGATACGTTACGAGAGTTAGGGCAGGATTTGCACGAAGCATGCCGCGTCAGCTGCGAATACGATGTCCTCCCTTTGCGTGTTATTATCAGCGATCTGCCATTTGGTGAAGATGCGGAATATGACAATCTGCGGATAATCCCGGTTGACCTTGATGATGAGGAATGTACGGATACTGACGCTGATTATTATGAAGTCCGAGGTGAGTACGGCAATGAAACAGTTACTGTATCCCGGTTTAACGAGCGTAGTTCAGCTGAAGAATTTATCAGTACAAATACTATTTACTTAACAGAGAGCCGGTAAACGTTGTAAGGAAACTGAAATGATGGATGAAAATAAAATACAAGCACAAAAGCATATTGAAAAAGTGGTTGAAAAATATCGCGGAGATGAGGCGAAGGATAATTTTCGATGGGTGGTTAAACCCACATTTGTCATACCTGGGAGTGGGTATGGAATTGGTATAGTGCTGGTTTTTGTTTTCCTGTTCGGTATTGGCTTTAAACTTTATGATTATGGGAGATATAATTTCCTTGTAATTATAATTACCTGCGCTCCGTTAGTTTTAATGCTTCTTTTCAGAGTTGTAGCTTCGAAATGTAAATACTTTCAGGAGAAGTCATGGGTTAACGACGAAGTCAGTGACGAGGATATATTACTGCTTTGTGAAAATGAGGATTTAAGACCGTTGATTAAAGATGAAATTGAGCATGGATATAAACTAACCTATACATCACTGCTTGAAGAGCTGCCGGATTATCTCAGTCGGATTGAAGCGTATCACGCAAAAAAAGAAAGATCGGCTCTGATTCGCAAAATCGACGAGATTATTTAAAAGCAGTCTATGAAACCATTTTATTAGCTACTGATACGTTACATAACTAGATAATAAGTATGAGGTTGGAGGGTTTGCAGTAATGCATGTAAAAGACGATGTAGTTATATTGTCAGACTGGACTCAGGCTCTTAGTGTTTACGATAGTCTAAATCTTGATGATATCGTGAATATTTATTTACGCTTCGGGAAAAAAGGAAGGTTGAATGGTTTTCCTATAATTAACTTTTGGCAAGGCGGTTTCTATGAGAAGCAGGTTTATTATGCTATGATGTATCTTCTTGAACGAGCTTTAAATGAACTGACTCTTACTAAAATGCATGAAGGTAAAAGCATTGTTTATCACGTTGATCTGAAATTACCAGTTGAAAATGAAACACGTTCAATTATAGGTACTAAGCTTTATATTGCGGCCAGAAATTTACTTTCTCTTACGCAAAAGGCTTATGAATATCAAAACGCGAATTATGACCTAACAATCAATGATGATTATAGTTCTTTTTATAAAGATGCCATCCTGCGTCTAAAGAAAACCTCAAGCAAATATAATAAATCAGAAAAATATCCACTTGCATTATTTATTGGCGGTTTTTTATTCTATTCTATATGTGCGGCTATATTTTTACCTGAAAAATATCACACATTTGAATCATTTTTCATGATATTTATATCTTTATTAGGTATGTGGGCGCTTGCACGTAGCACTCAGAAAAAGGACAGTGACATAAAAATATGTAAGGAGGATGTGGAATATCTTACTTTGAACGTTTTGCTTCAGCATTATTTTTCAAAGCACAATAATCTTACGGGATTTGTAAGCCTTGCAGATATTGATTTTATACTAGCGCAGCTCGACAAAAATAAAGAGTAAAACTGTCCAAATCGCATTAGATACTGACGCGACTTCGTCTTGTCCAACTCCTGAGTTATCAGATAAAGCATATCTGATAACTCAGGAGTTCCAGAATCTAACCGGGCTGGATGTTGTTATGAACAGTACGAGCATAACCCGCATTTG
Source organism: Enterobacter sp. E12 (assembly GCF_014596715.2). Classification (NCBI taxonomy): domain Bacteria; kingdom Pseudomonadati; phylum Pseudomonadota; class Gammaproteobacteria; order Enterobacterales; family Enterobacteriaceae; genus Enterobacter; species Enterobacter sp. E12. The sequence goes on along the minus strand of NZ_CP115602.1, from coordinate 54,589 downwards.
CGCATGCGCAAATCTCAAATGGCTGTAGGGATGTAACCGTTATACGTTACAATGAGCAGTGACTTTACGTTTGCAGGTAACACGATGATGAAGCAGTTCGAGAACGTTGCGGCAGCACCGCGCTCAGTCGAAGCAGAGCAGGCCGTCCTGGGTGGATTAATGCTTGTTAATGAACAATGGGATAATGTTGCTGAAATCCTTTCAGAGGCTGATTTTTCCGAGAGCGTTCATCGCGTCATATACCGTGAAATGGCTTTACTGGTAAAGCGCAACAGTCCCATAGATTTAATTACCCTTTCTGATTCCCTCAGAGGACGCGGACTGGAGCAGGCCTGTGGCGGGTTTGGATATATTGCTGAAATGTCGAAGAACACTCCCAGCGCCGCTAACATCCTGGCTTATGCAGAACTGGTTCGAGAAACAGCCATTAAACGTGAGATCCTGGCCGTGATGAACGAAGTTGCCACGGAAACCACGCAACCAAGAGGACGGTCGGCAACAGAGCTGCTTGATCTCGCAGAGAGAAAGGTTATGGGGATTTCCGAGATTCGTGCAAAATCTCAGTCTGGGCCTTCACGTATAGATGATATTCTGGGAAGCACCCTTGACCGCCTGGATCACCTGTTTAATACCCCCCATGATGGAGTGACCGGTTTAGACACAGGTTACACAGACCTTAATAAAAAGACAGCTGGCCTACAAAACTCCGACCTGATTGTGATTGCTGCCCGGCCTTCAATGGGTAAGACAACTTTTGCGATGAATATCTGTGAAAATGTTGCTAACAATCAGGAAAAGCCCGTACTTATCTTTAGCCTTGAAATGCCAAAAGATCAGTTAATGATGCGTGTTCTGGCTTCTTTAGGGCGCGTGGATCAGACGCGTATTCGTACTGGCATGCTCGATGATGATGACTGGCATCGTATATCTGGAACGTCTTCAGTATTGCTGGAACGTAACAACATTTTTATCGATGACACCAGTAGCCTAACCCCTACAGAACTTCGCAGCCGTGCCAGACGACTGCACAGAGAGTGTGGCGGCCTTAGCCTGATCATGGTCGATTATTTGCAGCTGATGCGCGTACCTGAACTGGACGGAAACCGGACCCTGGAGATAGCTGAAATAAGCCGTTCGCTCAAAAGCCTGGCTAAAGAACTGCAAATCCCTGTCATTGCGCTATCGCAGCTTAACCGTTCTCTGGAATCACGCGCTGATAAGCGGCCGCTGAATTCAGATTTACGTGAGTCCGGCTCGATTGAACAGGATGCCGATTTGATTATCTTCATTTATCGTGATGAGGTTTATAATGAGCGCAGCGAAGATAAAGGTACGGCTGAAATCATTATTGGCAAGCAGAGAAATGGACCAATTGGAACGGTCCGCCTTACTTTTAACGGAAAATGGTCCCGCTTTGATAATTATGCCGGGGCAGTCTCAGACGATTAATCAGGAATTCAAATGCAAAAACAGGATTGGTTATTAAAGCTCAGGAAGGTTTCTGAAATTACAACACTGGAGAAAATTATACAACGTAAAGAGGATACGCTCAGCCAGGAGGATTTGATTGTATTTTATTCAGCTTCAGATCACAGGCTTGCTGAGATCATTGCAGGTAAATACTTTGATAAAGTGCCATCGCATATGTGGCGATATGTGAGATAGTTTCGTAAAGGTATTAATGCATTTAAAATGTTTTCTTGCGGTCCTTACTCAGATAGCCTCCCCATGAAGCTGATAACGTCCTTTGGTTAGACCCCTGGGGGATTGATTCCCGGCCTGGTCACAGAAATAAAAGAAAAACGCATGTAACACTTTACTGTTACATGTCTTTGATATATATTTGTATCAAAGGGTGGGATTAAAGATTTTCACATTCCTGCCGAAACTTATCTTTTAGACGGATTTACGCAAGGAATAAAAATATGAAAAAATTATTGCTTCTGGGTGTTTTTCTGGTTTCAGGCTGTGCAGGTTTTGGCGGGAATATGAAGACCGTGGACTGCGAGGCTAAAGTCAAAATTCATACGTGGGGCGGGAAGCAAGTGGAGCCGGTACACGTAAATGCGATGCGCTCTGATCGCTTCGGGCGGGAGTTTGTGCGCGTACAGAACCGTCCGGGGTATGCAATATTTTACGGCCGCTGGCAGCCGAAAGAAACCTTCTCCGATTATACATGCAAATCCTGATTCGCTGATAACCTACAGAATCATATAGCCCGGCCAATGCCGGGCTTTTCTGTTTAAGATTCGAGAGTACGCATTTCTCATGCGCTTAACGTATAGTGATGTTGGTGACTATCACCGACCAAAGGAGGATTTATGCATACAGACCCAATCATGTTCTGGCAATCAGTGCTGCTCATTGCAGCACTGGTGGTAAGTACGGGTTATTATATTCTGAGTGGTAAGAAGAAAAATTAAACGTTACATGTAACGGTTAATTTTCTTGTTAAATGCCCGTTGATTCGACCAACGGGCATTTTCCCCAATTCATATTCTATGATCATCGTAATGTTATCCGGGCAGTGCCTCCTTTCTATTAATCGGTTGCTGACAATTAATGATGGGAACTGTTTGCACAAATCAACGGGTATTTCTATACCGACGCCTATCATCCAGTAACCATCCCCAAATCCAGAAAATACCCGGTATTCTCCGCTGATATCGTCTGAGCGATAATGAGAAATTATCTGTTCTCCGAACTGTCTGGAGGCCTTTCGAATCATGGTTGAAAGAGAATGATGCCAGGCATCGATAAATACGTGATGGATAAAGCATGTTGGGGTGAGTGCAAGCGGTACTTCATTTTTCAACATGGCTGCATCCTGAAAGCGGCCCCTTAAAGGAGCCGTCATGAAGGTTACGCGGTTGCTGGCTGTTCACTTTCCGCGTACTGGCCGTTTTGCATTTCGTTGAGAGAATCAGCTGCTTCCTGAAGATGTTGGATCATTTGTTCAGCTGAAGTTCCCGGCGTAAAGATGCAGCATCCCACGCCAGCCTGGGAGAGGTAGTTCATCTTCAAATCTTCACCCGCAGCCAGAAAATCAACGGCCAGCAGAGGTGTGCGCTTTTCGTCGAGTACAAGCCAGGCAACCTGATGTTGACGCATCGCTTTATGGAAATGCGCTTTCTTGTCCATATCAGGAGAAAACAGCAGGTCATCTAGGCTGATATTGCTTTTAAGGATGTAGGGGGAGGGGAATACAAAATTGATCGCATTATACATTTGCTGTTCTTCCGGGTTCATCACAGCTTTTACGCTCAGCTCGCCGGGGTTACGCATTTTTTTTCGTGGTCGATAAATTTGTACGTACCAGAAAAGTACGGCCAGAATAGCAAAGCCTACATAGTTGATTTGTTCGTCAGTCATTTTTTACCCCTTACAGAATTTAGGATTATCTTTTACTAAAAGAGTTTTGGTTTGCGTCATTCCCTGGGCCTGGCCGCTGCTAAGACGCTCATAGAGCATGGTGAATCCGTCTTGACGCGAAATACGCTTTAAATCTGATACGGTGGCTGAACGACCGCACCACTGCGTAAATGACTGGTCTGCCTGCACGAAGGCGGCAAGCCGTGAATGGTCTGTACCGCTCATTTTCTGCATATACTTTATTTTTTCAGATTCTTGCATGTCGCTTGCAGGCATTGAAATAGCCTGAGAGGTCAGCGGCAGCAGTAATAAGAACGGAATTAATCTGCGTGTTAACATATCTCACCATGATATAAAAATGTATCATATTTAGTCAAAAAAAATGCAGACTCAGCTGCATTTTGCGCATGCGCAAAACTTTTAGTTCCTGTGCTGATATCGCGTACCTGGATTATCCGTACCCCTTAACTGTCGTGAGTAAAAGTTATCGAGATTGTTAACCGGTTTTCGCGGATCTAAATCAGGTACATTATTCCAGTCAACGGAATGGCTAACGCCAGCCACATCATCATCACTGTGGCTTTTTTTAGCATTAGTTTCAGCAATATCCCGCCTGAATTCCCGCCAGATATGCTTCATGTCATCAATAAAGTTTTTGGTCCAGTTTTTCATTGCGACCTCCCGTACACAATGTTTTGTCTTTCAGATTTTAATTCACCGATCATAAAATATCCCTACACTTCGTATATCACTTAACTGTTACATAGTCAATGCCGTCCCTGGCAGTTATGGTCAGTTAACGCGGAATATTTTTATTATTTCCCCCTGTCCTGGTCTGAAGTGGGATACCGGAATCACTGTTGCCGGAGGCCACCGGAGGATGAGCACTGCTTGAATGTGTGCTTTCGTCTGCTGCTTCATTCGGCTCTGCTGCCTGGACTGGTCCATTTCGACTGCTGCCTGACAGTGCTGGCTGAGAAGGAAGCGGTGATGGCTGCGGCCCCTGGTATTGCGCACTTTCATTAACCATTACCTGCTGCGCTGCGGGTGATGGCTCTGCGCCTGGCGTGGGTAGTGCTGGCGCTGTAGTTTCGGAAATTACAGCGTCCTGGCGAGCTGAGGGGAGAGTCCCGGATTGCTGCGCCTCAGTAACGGGAGATTGTTCGACCAGGGTTTTACCGGACGGATTAGCCCGTTCTGATGCCGCCGGTTGCTGCTGCTCCTGATGCTGTGGCACATACCCCGCGTGTTGTGGCTGCGCTGATTCAGTCTCCGCCTGCTTACGCGCGGCATATTCTAGCGGGCTGCTGATACCGCCGCGTGTGAAGCCACTCTCGCTCTTTTCAGGCGTTGGCTGTGTAGTTTGAGGCGTTGAGATATCACTGACTATCGAGCCTGTAGATTGAGCTTCAGCCGTTTCCTGGGCGGCTTTAAGTAATGGCCTGTAAAACGCTTCCGACTGAAGGGCAACGTTCTGATTAATAAACTCCTCTCTGTCTCTCCCGCTCAGATGAGCTGCATCGGCTTGCTCTGTGGCGCTGTCACGGAACTGCTGGATCTTATGTCCGGCAGCTGCGGCTATCTGATCCGTTGTCGTAGAGCGGCCATTAATATTACTCATATTGACCCCGGCGCTGAGATCCACGCCAACGGCTTTACCCACCTCACGTAAGAACCCGGATTTGCCAACGCTCGCCCCACCGTCGATAGCCTGTTGAGTACGGCCATCCCCGGACTGCGAGATAAATGGCGAGAGACTTTTCGCTATCTCCGCACCTAACAGACGAGAGGAAGACCCTGCATTGGTGCGTTCAGCTGAAGCAACAAAGCGTTCAATCGCCGGTGCATGCTGGAGATTCTGTTGTGCAGATGGTGCGGACCCAAAGGTCTGTTCAGAATTAGTGGTAAAGCTGTCATCGCTGACTGTGCTGCTACCCGTTTTAACCGTTGATGTAGATGCGTTCTTGCCGTCAGGCGTATCGCGCATAGACATATGGACTGTCCCTACACCGTTATCTGGAACAGCGTCTGCCTGCGTCTGGTTGATCAGGCCGCTATCCTCAAGATTTCTGGCATCGTTCTGGTTAATCGCAAGGGTGGTGTTGGCTCCTGCCAGCGCATCGGCGGCTGGTTTATCACCTTTAAGTGCATCGCTAAGCGTGTCGAACTTGTCCTGACCAGAGATCGCCTGATGCATTTCGGTTTCGCCGTGTCGTCTGGCGTATTCCGGCATCGCCACGTCGCGCTCTGCGAAAGCGGCTTTCTCACCCTGGATAATATTTGCACCTTTGGAAGTTGACCAGGCAGAATTCTCCTGCATCTGTTTCGGACTGAAGTTGTTCCCCTCCAGCGTACCCATCTGTTCAGCAGAACGGGCAGCAGAGAGAATTTCGCGTGACTGGCTTTCTGTTGCTCCCGTGGCTTTGCTGATCTCCTGAATATTGGCTTTCTGTTCACGCATATCGTGAAGGTTCTGGGTGAGATGTTCTGTCTGGGATTCACTGACCCCACTGGCGATCCCGCCTTCAGCATCATATGCATTATGGAGCGCGTCAGCACGACCCTGGCGTTCGTCACTTTCTGCGGCCGCAGTATATTGGGAGCGTGAATGAAGCCCTCCTAAAGTACCTCCAGAAGCCTGTAGCTGGCCCTGGCCGCTTGCATGTTCATTAATCGCACTTGTCGCTGTTTTCTCCTGCGTGAAGTCGGTGACGGATTTGCCTGTTGCACTGGCCGCCTGACGAGTACCGGCGGCGTGACCCAGCTGAGTCTCACGCTCGGTGGAATGCAGCTTGCCTTGCTGGTCAGACAGGGTGGAGAGCTGGCCTCCGCCATTTTTCAGGTTGGATTGTGCATCAGCGGTTTGCATCGTGTGACTCACGCCGCTACTGAGTTCAGACTGCTCTGTAACAGACATGTTCGACGCGCTGGCCGCATGCTGTATACCCTGAGCTTCACCAATGCTGGATTGAGCCTGAACCATTGAAGTTTCTGAAGCTGCGAGGAAACCTCCCCCGGTATTTCCATTTTCGTAACCCCGCGTTGTGCCGGAGGCCCGGCCACCTTCTACCGCACCGGAACGCTGTGCCGCTACGCCAGGCGTACCGCCCAGCGCAGAGATTTGCGTGAGGCCACTTTCAATAGCTGAGCTTTGGTTAAAGGACGTGGCGCTACTCATTAGCTCGATGTTGCCGATATCCGCAGCGGTTTGCAGGGTTGCATGGCCGCGATTCATGGCATCAATCTGCGCACCTTTGCCTTCTGGGGTAAAGGCTTTATCGCTGGTTTCTTCGGTGACGCGATCAAGCCTGCTCATGGCTTTCTGACCAAATGCACTGAGTCCATATGCGCTAACGCCGAACAACCCGGCTATCAGCATCGCGATTTGAAGGGCCGTCTCACGGGCAGATGCCATTACCGACATGGCTTTCATGGTGGAAGAAGGTCCCATTTGTACCGCGTCGATGCCAAGCCCCATCGATTTGAGGTCATTCATGGCCGTAAGAATTTCATCGGTTCCGGCCTGAAGGAGCAGGGCATCCGCAATCTGCCAGCTGGTAATAAAGATCCATAAACCAAACAGCAGTGTCAGTGCTTTCCCCATTAAAGGTGTGAATACAAGCAGTAACAGAAGTGGGGTCACAGAAAGGATAATTGCTATCACACCGGCCATGATGAAGCTTAGCCATTCTGGATTTGTGATAGCGTCAGCCATGCCACCGTTGATCATGGCGCGGTTTGTCAGCATTGTGGTTGCCACGTCAGGATTGTTCTGAAGCATCGCGTCTGTGATGGCCTGTGAGACGAGGACATTACTCATGGCTGTATTGAGCGAAAGCCCACTTGCGCCAAAAATGGTCTGTAGACCATCTTCCATGCGACTCTTGCATTCTGCTAGCTGTGTGGCGTTACCAGAGGTATACCCGTTCTTCGTGCAGATATCAGCAATGCGCGCTCCGTAGGCAGCGGGGTTCCCTAAATCGCTTTTAAGAGAGACATAGGCCTGATCGCAGGTGACTGTTGCCCCCTGGGGATTTGATGGACTTACCCAGATGGTATAGACAGCCTGATTTCGCAGGGGGGCAAGCGCTGATACCACATCCAGGACTGAAGAACCTGACTTGAGTGACCGGGGATCAAAGCCGCGTGTTTCAGCCACAGGAGAGCACTGGTTCCACATTGCTTTAACGTTGGCGGTAAGATAGGGATCAAACTGAGCACCGTTGCGGTTAAGGATACCTAGAAGCATCTTGATAGGGGTTCCCTCCCCGGTGAATCGCGTCGTGGTGGCCGTATTACGGTTACTCATATCAACAAAAGCCTGGTATGCCTGATTGGTAACGCCAGCAGTTAAAATGAGAAAATCGGGTATGCCGCTTACAGCCTGATACTGGTTGCGGCTCTGATCGTAAATATGGATAGTGCCTTTTGGTTGTACCAGGCCGAAATAAACGATAGTCCCCAGCATGGTAAGGCCAAGCCATCCCATGCCCATTTGCGCTTTACCGGTTTCAAGGTATTCATAACCACCCTTTGCCGATTTCAGCAGCAGGGCGGAAAGCATCCCCATAACCACAAACGCTGTGACCATCGAGGCGTACTGGTTGTCATTGAAAATGAGTTTGACGCGCGTAAATGCATTCACAATGGTTGAGAAGCCACCCATGACCACGTATTCAGCATCCATCGCCAGCGCGAACGGGCTTACGGCCATCAATCCGGCGAGCAAGAAAAGGTGTCTTTTCATCAGCGTAAGCCTCCTGCGGCACGATCGCTTTGATACTGGCGCTCCTGTGTTTCAAACGACTTGATGAAGCCCTGGTTCAGCGTATAGGACTGTAGGCGGCTGTTATAGGCTGCTTCAACTTTTGTACTGGCATCACGCGCCTGCGTGATCAGGTCATCGAATTTGGCGATAGCAGGCTTAAACAAATCCATACGACAGGGCTTGGAACCGGCAGACGGATCGGAGAGTGGTGTGGATACCATTTCATTGACTTTATCAAAGGTATTTTCCGTATTACGGTACAGGTCGGTAAAGATGAAGTACGTATAGTAAAGGCCTACCAGTTCGCTCAATACGTTTAGCGTCACAGTATCCTGGCCTGTAACGACAGCCATTTGGAGAATCTTGTAAACTGGAATATTAGTCTGGTTAATGAACGCCTGGTTTTCTGAGGTCAGCGGCTGATTATTTTTGATACGGGAAACGATGTTCTCCATCTTCTGATACACAACGGTACGGACAGGTCTTGAGCCGGAAGGAACACATTGCTGGTCGATGGTTTTAACGTAGGAACGCCCGTTAAGCATATCATCCAGGGAAAACTTCTTATTCTGAGGGCAGCTGGTGATGGACTTAGCGACCGGGATTTTGTCGTTGGTTTTAGACTCGATCCACACATCGCCCATGTACCCGCGAATGGTATCGGCATAGTCGCCCATCCCCACTTTCTTGGCTGCACGTTCTACGATTGACCCATGCTGCATCAGATCCCGGAAGTCAGCCGGGCATCCTGAAATCATCGATTTCAGGTCTGCAATTGGTTTGTCATCGGCGGCTTTAATCTTTGAAGTGGTGTCAGACCACATACGATCCGTTGCCTCCTCTAAATTCTTCGTGCCGGTAATTTCAGTCCAGAGTCCACTCAGCGCTGAGGGATCTCGCTCAACCATCGCGGTAGCAATAGGCTTGGCCATCGCACACTCGTTCAGCTGAATACCGTTCAGGAAGTTGGTTATTTGCTCAATTTTACCGAGCGTGTCTGCGCATTCCTTACACATGGTTTTGAGGGCCATATCAAAGGCGACATACGGAGCGGCCTGCATAGCTCGCTGTGCTTTCTCTACCAAAAAATCAGGATCGAGGAAGGAAAAGCCCCCCAGGAATCCGTCAATACCCCCACATCCTACCGACAGGCGAGGGGGGGAAATGGTGATAGGGTAATCGGTACTGGTAGTGGTTCGCGCCGTGAATCCCCCCATCGTGTAATAGCCTCGTTTTTGACTATCGAAACTGCTGGGTGAGTCATAGACAGCGTTATCAAACCATTTATCAGCCCAGTTACCGGCGGCGAAAGAATGGAGGGGAGATAACACGCTGACTGCGAGAAGTAATAAATTTGTGAGTTTCATAATAATGCTTCCCTGTTAACGAATGGGGGTTGATTCGTTTCGCTGGGTACGAACGAAATATTTACTTTGAGGGGCCTGGCCGTTAAACAGGCGAACCAGTTTAAAAACATCTTCACGTAAGGTATTTAAAGGAGAGTATCCGATAGAGACGGCTTGCCAGTTATTTGCGCCAGCATTCTTCTTAATCAGGACAATCACCGGAGTGCCATTGATATTGAATTTCGAACGCACCTCCGGGTTCTGAATGATGTCGATGGTTTTCACATACCAGTTTGTTTCCTTCTGAAATTCCTCCATGACGGGAAGCTGATGCTGGCAATAAACACAGCCTGGTTGCACAAAATAAAGAAGGGCAAAATTCTTCCTGTTTTTGAACAATAAATCTGTCACCATCGCATTTTCAGCTTGTGCCTGAGCCTGCGGTGAAGGCGTTTCAGCGTGTGCATGACTGATAAGGCAAAAGATAAGAAACGTAAACTGAAGCAATGGTTTCATTTATTGGCTCCTTTTAATGGATCAAAGAATCCGCCCTGCTGTTTCTCATTGGTAAAGAACTGGCGCGGGTCAAGTTCGCCGTTGAGTACGCGAGTCATGTTGTAAATACTGGTTCTGAGGTTATCTAACGAATCGACGCCGACAGAGACAGGCATCCACTTGTCCGTATCGGAGTTGCGTTTGATCAAAATGGTAACGGGGGCACGATCAACGTTGAATTTTTTCCTGGCCGCAGGCTGGCGAGTAATATCAATTTCTTTGATATACCAGCTGGTTTCACGCTGAAAGTTTTCCAGGATACGTGATTGCTGTACGCAGAAACCACAATTAGGCTCGCTAAAGAAAAGCAGTGCATATTCATCACGATTTTTAATCAGACTTTTACTTTTAAGCTCCTGACGTTCGCGCTGTTTCTCAGCGTTGCCTGGATTCGTGATCGGATAATCTGAAGCTGCATTCAGTTGGGGGTTTTCCAGCATCACATAACCCGTCAGGCTGGTAAATGCAGCTGACTTTCTGCGTGCAGCATCCTGAACCTTGTAGTAATCAAGAACAACGTCAGGAGATAATTTAAACAGTGCGTAATCCCTGGTTTTATCCAGTAAATCCTGAACATCCTTTGGATGCATCTTAAATAGTTCATCGGCTGAAGGAATTACAGGGCGTGGATATTTATTTTCAGCTTTCTTTTCTTCCTCTTTTTTGGGAGTCTCATACCAGAATAAACCGTGTCTGGGATTTTTAACAGGTGCAGCAGCATCACTGGTAGCCAATACCGGAAATGAAAACAATGTTGCACCGACCAGTATCATTTCTTTGAACATATATGCCTCAATGAAAGAGCAATTTGCGCATGCGCAAATGACTTAAAAAACGGGAATGAGTTTTTCTGTCGTCGCGATATCAATAAAACCCCAATAGCGGCTGTCATAGCTGTTAATGGTGTCCCCCACGGCAAAGGCTTTTCCTTCGGGGATAATGCCGGTGAAGTTGAATACCGGAAGGGCATTCCCTTTGTGGTCATGGGCCATCGCTCGCGCAATTTCTACACCGTCACAGTAAAACTGGTTGCCTTCGCGCTGAAGGTACTGACCGGCTATACAGCCCAAACGCTTCACCAGGTTCGCTTCGCCACGGGGCAAATAACGGTCTTTCAGATAGAAGCGCACATACTGGTCCTGCTCTGTGGCCTTATGACCGGTACGAAAAAGCACGTACGGAAATACGCTGTGCGTGGCCGGGATCAGAATATGGGTAAACAGACTGTATGCGAGCACCAGGGAGAGGGCTATTGTGGTGGTGTTGAGATATGCGCGCGATTCATCGGATAGCTGCATGCGCGTTGCCAGACGCTTCAGAATCATCATGCTTTCTCCAGTGTTGTGATCAGGCGCTTAACCTTTTCATCCGGCGAAATCATGTTCATTCGCTCCAGCAGTGCGCGAACGGATGCATCACCATACACGACAGCTGATGCCTTATTGACCTTTTCCAGACCATCGCAGTAACTCTGAATCTGCATGTCAGGCTGGTAGATAAGAGCTGGTACTTTATTGATGCCGTAAATGCGGAACAGCATGGGGTCGATGAGCATTTCCGTACCCCACATCTTGCATTTTGCCCCTTCGCAGGAGGGATCTGCGTTAAGTACATTACGGGTCAGCGTAATGGTATCGACCATTTTACTGATCCCGCCTACTGTGCCTCGCATGACCATCACCCCTCCTACTTTGGAGAGGTCGTGCGCATACTTACGCAGAGTGACAAGCGGCATACTGCTGGAAACAAACATGACGAGCTGATTACCGGCGAGTTTTGGCCCGTCTTCTTTCTTCTCATCAGCCTGCATACCAGCAGAGGCAAATACCTGCGACTTCACCGCCTCCTGCTTTTTCTTGAAGGCATCACTCTTTGAAAATTCGGCAATTGACGACGCAAACTGACGCGCCACTCCCTGTTCATCGTCATTGAGTGTCTGTACAGCCTGTGCATTCGCATTCCGGGCTGCGGCCATCATTTCTGGTGATATTTTTACTGACAGGGGTTCACTACCGGTTGCACACACACCGAACGTTGCAAGGGAGGCCAGGAGAAAAATGGTGCTGTTCTTCATCAGAGTTTCTCCGGGTTATCATGGCGTTCGGACTGCGCAGGTGAGTCATCCTGCTTTTTATGTTCTGGTGCCTGAGCTGCGGTTTGGGGAATTTTGCTTCCGGCAAGTTCGGTCGTTTCAGGGACTGAAGAAAATGCAGCGTATGTTGCATATGCTATTTCAATGACAAATATGATCAGGTGACTAACCGCATACATACCGGTGATGACCGCTATGGCTGGAAGCACTGAAAAATCCGCCCCGCTGAAGGTATTGTTCAGCTTATTTGCTTCCAGCCAGGTAATAAGGTTTGTCTTATCTGTTACCCACGCAGCCATATCTCCCCCTTTAAAACACAGTAAAAAAAAGAAAATTGCTGATACGGAAATGTTTTTGTTCAGAATTAGGCTTCGCATTTGTTTTCCTTAAATTTGTGCATGCGCAAATGCGCTTACATCACTGAACCCGAATAACGGACGCAGCAGTCTTTTTTCTCGAACATCATCCACATGAAGTTGTCTTTTCGTGGGTCATGTTTCCCGCCGGTCCAGAGCAAGCCCTCACGGCCAATAGGGAGGCATGTTGTACTGCGAGCAGGGCGCATCATCTGCAATTTGAAGCGATCTTTGCGCCAGATAGGGGCCAGTTCCCGGTAGCATCCATCGTCTGATGTATTCCAGAGCAGGCCGAGGCGACCCATCATATAAATCGTTCGGGCTGCGATACCGGCGTTAGCCTCTACGTAGTCTGTGGAGGTAATGGAGCCTGAGAGAGGATAGGCATTTCCCCATGAACCCATACACCAGAAAAGGGCATTAAGCGGCATCCCAAACGAAGCCGCTGCTGCGTCTGCGGAACAGGTGATCGTGGAAATAGGATTGGCAAAAAGAAGGGCTTCCGGGTTAATGATCAGACTTAAAATGTCATTGTTCCACTGAGGAAGGATCTCAGTCATCATCGCCACGTCATACCCTTCATCATCGAGGCAGGGAATGTCGTAGAACATGTTGAGGATCTTCCACGCCGGGAAGATATAATAATGGGCTTGCTGGAATGCTCTTTTAGAGGTGCTGTTTTCATTTAGCCCCCCGGCCAGAGTACCTGGCTTTGGCGTAGTCAGTGTCGTACCGAGAGGCATCATGCAGTAGGGATCAGAAACTGTATCAATGATACGTTTCGGCTCCCAAAACGAGGTTTTCAGGCCGATAGTTGGTACTGCGCCCCCTTTGCAGACACAAACAGGACTGTCGCTGTGGCTGGCATTTTCTTCGCCGCCTACGATTTGCACACCGGCTATACGCATCGGAAAAATACAGGACCAGCCGATATCCGTCACCGGGTTCAGGAAGGAAGTTTTGCACTCCGCGCGAGCTGCGGGAATTAATGCGTTGAAGGCAGTGCTAAGCACATCAGAAGTAGCACTGAGCATGTCATTCGACATCGATTTCAGAAGCGCTGTGGATGTTTTCTTTTCGGGATTCCAGGCAAATTCGTTAATTACCAGGTGTGCGCCTTCCTGCTGAACAATACTGGGAGTGACTTTCACATCAAGGCGCTGTTGCAGCGTGGGATCAAGTATAAATGCCGGGCGACCCAGCGACTCCCCTTTGGTTATGACATCGCCGTGGGTATACAACACCATATCGGTATCCTGGACGTGCGATTTCAGCCATTCCTCCTGGCCTGGGGATATCACAACAATGCGCTGGGGCAGATGAACATGCTGCAATGGATTAAACGTATACCCTTTCGGATACAGGATACGGCCCTCTTTATCGGGAACATCGATGAGCGAGGTATAAAAGGGAACGTAGGTGCGGGTTCTTGTTTCTTTGGCGACAGGCAAAGGAACGCCGCGAAACGCATGCCACGATTCGCGGTTTTTATTCATTTCCTTAGACCAGTCAACATTACGGACGCGACTCTCAATTTCACTGAGGGCATCGGGTTCGGCAATGTCATAGATCTGGCCTATAGTATTGCCGACAGTGGCTGCACTGGCGGCAAAGGACAGAGTGGCACTAATCAGCAGCGTCATTATTTTTTGCATAATAGATCTTCGTTCATGATACGTATTTGTATCATAAACTATAATCAATTAGATGGCATGCTGATTTTTTAATTAGTTTAAATTGATTCTGTAGGATCTCATATCTTATTGATAAGATTATTTTTATTGCTCTCATCCGTGAGAGCATTGATTTATTATTAATTTGTTTTTTCGTAAAAATCCTGGGTGATTTGATTAACATCCTTCTGGATTTCATCGGTTGCTTTTTTCACCATATCTTCAACGTATTCGCTGAGGTCAATCTCCGCAAAGTTGATGGCGGCAAACTCGTCTGGAGTGAAGCCCCTGCACTGCGGTGAACCCGAATCGCCCCAGCCACTGAAGTTCTTCAGCTGCGGTCTGCCCTGTTCATGAATAATTCTCGCCAGCTTGGAGTTAAAACAGCAGTATGAGGTTGCCTTCTGGACACATCCCAGCAGAGGGATTTTCTTTTTGCAGTATGTCCCGACTTCATGACAGTAACCGGAACCGGCCTGCATAGCGGTTTCCATCGACGTCTGATCGCAGGCTTTCATGAGGTATTGCATAGCGAAGTAAATGGCAACGGAGATTGCCAGACTTGTCGGGTCAAAGGCAACCAGCATGGCATCACCAAAGCCCTGGGCTGCCATAGACGATGCGACAGCTGCATCACCGGTCGCCTGCATCGCGACGGTATAGTAGGTATAGGCCTCCTGCGCAGCGCCGTACACTTTGGATATGGTACTGGCCGCCGTGGATATATTACCCAATGCGCCTACGGAGTCAGTGAATACTTTCCCTTCGCTTTTGCAGCAGTTCTTAAAGGCCGTATCTACCCCAGCGAGCTTGCAATCCTGCGCACGGCCACTGAAGATAAACAGCTGATCCATACATACGCCATCGTCAGACTTCTTACCGTCATTGACCAGCATTGAACCGTCTATGTTACCTTCATCCACCGGCTTGTTAACGCCGATATCAATGCATTTATTAGGGGAGCATGACGCGCCACCGTTATTATTCAGGCAGGACTGATTTACACCGATAGGGCAGTAGTTCTCCGACGTGTTCCAGACACAGTTAGTGCCACTGAGCGTTCCCTGTGAGCAGGAATACTGAGTGGATGATGACGTGGATTTTACACACTGACCGTTTTGTATAACGTAGCCTGACTGACAAACGGCCTGCACAGGTCCGGCATCGGACACGACTTTACACTGGTTGCCATTGACCAGCGTACCCGTGCTGCACAGATAATTCAGGTTTGTGGTGTTGGTGCGCTTGCACTGACCACCTTCGAGCACAGTCCCGGATGGACAGGTCAGCTGCACAGCCCCGGCATCTGCGTTAACGACACATGAGCCGTTGACCATAGAACCGGCAGAGCAGAGGTATTGCGCGTATACGACAGTTTTCCAAAATCTGGCTGGCCCCTGCATGATGATCCGGCATTCTGCAATTTGATAACCGGCTGGTACGTTAAAGCATCGGCCCTGGTTCGTATCTTCCATTATGGCGCCCGGCATCACGCATTTCCCGGCCCCATCGTAGTCCCATTGGTTGCCGCCAACGTTAGGGCAGCTGAGTGTCGGCTGTAGCTGCTGCTGTGTGATGCAGCGGCCATTCTGAATGAAGGAGCCTGCGGGACAGGTTTGCGTCGGTGCAGTGTAAGAATAGGACTGACAACCATTACCCACCATTACATATCCGCTTGGGCAGTAGCCCTGGGCCTGTAACAGACTTTCTTTCACGCAGCGGCCATTCTGGATGAAATAGCCATTTGGACACTGGCTACCCAGGGGGGCGTATTCATATTTCATGCAGGCCCCGTTAGCCTGCATTGTGTATCCCGGCAAGCAATACGAATTCGCCGCCGTGGAATGATTTATCGTGGCAGTCTGACAGGCCTGATATTCGCCTTCGTCGCCCAGATAACCATTATTATTTAAATCCTGGCCGCATACGAAATTTGTTGCAATAGGATTTGCCGCTTTTGCTGGCAAAATACCAATCAACATAACGAGCTGGCACAAGATTAGAATGGAACTAATGAACTTCCTCAGCATTTCCATTATTTATCCTTATTTGCTTGAACCATCTGGCTTCTTGGGATTGCCGGAACTACAGATCATGTCCTGACCAGCCTGACGAATAACCTGCATGATCGCTGAAGCTTCTGCGAACTCATTAAGACACTGGCAAGCTTTGATAACTTCCTCGCCAGGTTCCGCAGGGCATTTGTTCGTTGCATCACACTCATAATAGAAATTGTCATACTTGATCACGCCCGATTTATTGTTTTTATCAACCTGCCCGGATACAGCCATGTCTGGAGTTTGTTTCGGCTTACGGGTTTTGCACATATTTATACAATCCCCCACTTTCGGCATGTCAGGCCAGAATAATTCACCTGCACCGTAAGATACCTTGCCGTTATTGAACATTTTGTCTTTGTAGTCGCCAGGTGTTACCGTCTTGTCAATATAGGCTTTTCGTTCGATGATGTTATCAAAATTAAAACTGGTTTTTTTGTTGCAACGATAGGTGCGGTTCTTCTTGAACCAGTCACGCTTCACCGGCACAGAACAGAAATTACCCTGTAAAACCTGTGTTTGCGCCAGAGGAATCAAACCGGTATTAATGCCTCCTGTGAATGTCTTAACACCATCAACCGCCTCCTCTACAAGCTGACATTCTTTGTCCTGTTCGTAGGCAGTACATGTATTTGAGATATAATCTTTACCTTCTTTACAGGACAGGTCAGCTTTCAGATTCACTCGCGCGTATCCTTCACCACCGTCATAGACCTCAACGCGGAGCTTGAATGTAACCGGTCCTTCTTTATTTAAATACTGTTTGAAATCGAGGTTTGGGTTTTGTTTCCAGCTGGTATTTTGCTGGCATGCACCCGGTACAGGCCCCATATCAGTCCAGTTACCATGTGGGCCATTCCAGACAACTTTATCGCTGACCCACATTTGCATCCAGTCATCGTACTGAACTTCAACCAATGTGGCGCTTTTAATACGGTCCGGTTTTTTAACGAAGAATTTACTTTCAACTTCATAGTATTTGCAGTAGCCATCCCAATAGTTATTTCCGATCTTACCCATAACCAGTTGCAGGCAGTCTGTACCGCATTGTTGAACAGTTCCTTCACCGCCATCAAAAGCAATTATTTCATTCAGCTTAACTTCGTCGAGAGGAACATTTCTTGTGACTGAGCAGGATTTTAAATCATATTGCTCATTAGGATTTAATGAACCAGTGGTTATAGACTTATAAGCACTGCTTGTATTTTTATTGGATTCAGCATCCGTTTTCATGGCGTTATAATTATCCTTGTAATTAAGGATTTTTTTACCATCAGCAGTACCAAAGAAACCTTCTGAATCACCAATCGAACATGAAGCTGTGTCACCGCCAACAAAAGATGCCGATACGCCGTCAACCTTAATCTGGCTCAATGTGAACCAGGGGTTTGCCCGTGACAGAGCCTGTGACGCGCCGCCACCCAGATCGTTAAGAATTTGGCCCAGGTTATTCCAGGCGAGATTACTGCCACAGCTGTTATTTATGCAGTAACAACCACCCAGATCCGTCATAGCCACATTTTTGCGGCCAAGTTGATAGCTTTTGGGATCAGCAACCCAGGCCCATGATGTGCATGTAGCAGCATTATTCGCATCGGAGCACGTCTGAAAGCCGTTACTGCAAACCACGGAAATATCCCACCCTGGTGACGTTGTGATGTCCAGGGAGCCGTTCATATCGGTATCCTGCATGATATTCAGCAGTTTTAGATTACCGTTCGTTGTGGGCTGAACAAGCATGCGCATGAACTCTGATGAGCCTTTGCAAACGGCTTTACCGTCAAATGCAGTTTTGCCGTCATACGTTTTCATATTGTTTTCACCAGAAACCGGACGGATCTGGGATTCATTTAAACGCGAGGCGTTACTGGTTTTCCCTTTGACTGTTGATGAAATTGAACCTGCGATATCTTTACTTGCAGTAATTTTGGCTGTATCCGGGGTTGCCTGAATTTGCGCATGCGCAAATGAAACAGGGAGCATAAATGCTCCCAAAGCCAGAAGATTCACATTCTTCATCAACCGGCCCTCATTACATCCGGGTTCACCCCGGAGAGTATTTTAAGAGCCTCAACAGGTTCTTTGCCCTCAGCCATAAGCCGGTCGAATGCAGCAACATCTGCACCGTCTGACGTGTTAACCCAATAGCGCCACTGATCCACACAAAGACGAGCCACTCCCATACCCAACGGACAGTCGATAAAAACTTCACCGTATCGTGGTCGGGCATTACGAACACTGCTCAGTAGCTTAAGCGGGAAGCCTTCCGTGATGTTAGGAAGAAGGCCTTTTTTAACCGCTTCGTCGTACATGCGTGATTCCAGATAGTAACGCCATTGGGCGTTAGCCTTAACAACCGGGCCTAGACCTGGAAGCACTTCATAATCCAGCGGTGACTGAAGGACGATCCCCATCGCGCCGCGGTATTTACGAGCGCGACGATAGCCTTCGTTTATCATCTGAGTCAGACCATCCATCGATACCATGCCGGTTTTCTGCAACATCGAGGCGACTTCCTCGACCAGGATAATGCTCGGACGCGAGCGGTCGGAGAGGTACAAATCCATCGTAATCGCGTTCATGAGGTTCATGACCATTGGGAAGAATAACTGCTTAACAGAGCGCAGCTTCTCCAGGTCAGTACAGACGAAATCATCATCTTTGATGTTGAAGGTCGTTGGACCGCAGAAGAACTTGCCAAAGGCGCGATCAGATTTAAAAGCTTTCAGTAGATAGGCGAGCTGGAATGCGACACCTTGAATCTCTTCAATACTTTTTTTGTGCTTATCGCTGTATTCCGACTCCAGAAATTTGCCGGATGTCAGGAAATCAGTGACGGCATCCGTTCCCCTGATACCATCACCTGAACTGTAAGCATGGCGACAGGCCTGATCTATCAGGTTGGCTTCCAGTTCATTCACATATTGGCCGGTGAACGCGTATGCGGCAGAACTAAAGACTATCTGTGCCGCTGAAATATTCTGGGCCAGGTCTTCATCATCATTGGCTACAAAATCGAGGGGGTTGATGCAGATGGGATTTTCGAGGTTGAAATCTATGTAGCGGCCTTTGCGTATGCGCGTCAGTTTTTCATAGCTTTTACCCAAATCCATGATTCGCGTTTTGGCACCAATACTGGCGTAATCATCGATCATGCTGTTCAGGAAGAACGATTTACCCCCGCCCGTTTCTGCGATCACAACGAAGTTGTGAGCGTTCGCTCGCTTATCATACATGTCGAGTGAGATTAGCTGACCCTTACGGCCAATCAGGGACTGCACCGGACGGCCACCACCACGAAAATCCGTCTGAACTGGCAGGAATCGTGCAATATTTTCATTATCGAGATAGAAATGGCGGTCGATATTGTCAATATTGCCTTCAATGTTATAAAAGCCGAAGGGCAGGGCAGTATAGAACATGACGTTCTTAATCGACTGCTCATACATTATCTGGAAGTCAAAGCCCTCCCATAAGTTTTTAGCCTGCGCTGCGGCCTCAAACGCTTCCTTTTCCGTTTTACCAAACACCCAAAGCTGCGGGATCATGTAATGGAATTTGCTGTCTTTGGCCATCATGCTTTGCATGATGTGATATTCGTCCATACGTTGACGTAACGAGTGCGCCAGTCCCGCGCCAACGCGCTGGAACATCGTTTGTGTTGCCTTATCGGTTATATTCTTGCGCAGGTCGTCATACACGATTGTCAGGGTATAGAGGAAAGGCGATTTGATTTGTCGCATGTCGTCCTCAACACCCATGTAACCGCCAAACAGTTCATTAGTATTGAGTGGGTTATTTTTGCCCTGTGGGACAACATTGGGATACAGACATACACCGTAGCGGTGTCCGGCATAAATTACAGAGCCTGGATCGCTGAGGTCGATATTTGTGGCATTCATCTGCTTACGCAGCTGCCGTTCCGGGTCATACAATCCGTTATTAGGTTCTCCGCTTAAGAACTCACCAGCCCATTTAATCAGGTCAGAGGCTTCCCAGCGGCGGGGTTCCATCCCCGCAATGCCGAAAGATTCATGGATTGCTACCAGAAGTTCTTCAGAGATCCGCTGCTCATGTTTGATAGTGAAGAACAGGCGGAAATTACGTAGCGGGATGTTGAACAATTTAGCGACACCGTCAGCACCTTCACGCAGAAATTTATCCATCTGCGCCATGTTCATAGCTGTAACGGGATCGTTCTCGTTGCGAATATTGCAGTATTCTTCAATATGGCTGTTCAGATTATGGTCGGGATATAAAATCCACTGGCATACAGTACCTTTCGGGAATTGAGAGCGCACGATACCATGCAGCTTATCGAGCTTGTCATTTCCCATAAATGCCAGTGGTTTGAGTTCCCAAATCCAGCCAAGTGTATTGTCAAAATTCAGGAAGACGTTGGTATCAACATCCTCTCCGGGCAGGCGTTTCTTGAATGCGAGATAGGGTAAATATTCGCTAGGCTGATCGCGAACTGCCATGTTCAGAATATCGGATTTTGTGACTTCATTGCGCAGGAACAGGTGGCGCTCAGCAAGCGTTTTCAGAGTGTTAAGCATTTAGCCTTTCCCCCCCATCAGGAATGATGGCGCTGAATCATCTGTAGAAAGCTTGTAATCAGTCAGGACGAATTTCGGTCCATTCAGCATGGTGAAGACGTAACGCGGCATGTAGGCCGTCTGGTCATCCAGACCTGGTGAGTAGGAAAGGATGAGCGTTCGAACCACTGTAGGCTGACGAACAACCGGTGTCTGCGGAGCTTCAACCAGCTGAGCCATTTGTTTGTAAACACGGTCACGATATAGCTGGTATGACGGATCTGCTTTTGTTGCCGCAGCCTGATTCGTGGCCGCTGTTTTAGCGGCAGATCCCTTTGGGTCATCAGCAACGCCATCTTCAGTTATTGCATGCCCCATATCCACGCCGGTTGTTGCCTCTGTATAAGCATCATCTGACGAAATGCACTTACCGTAACCATCTTCGAGCTTACATGCGAAATCATTGTGGTAAGGCAGAAGAGAGCAGCCTGAAAGAATCGAGGAACCCAACAGCAACAGAGAGATTTTGGCGAGTTTCATTATTTGATCCTTACTTGTTTGATTTCGAGTGAAGCGGTTTTCTGAACAAAAAGAGTCACATCTTTGCCTGGGCCGGTTTCAAGAGCTGGAGAGGTTTGCTGAGCGAGGTTTAACAGGTATTTTGATACCTCAGTAAAACCTCCGGCCACGCCGGTTGCAGCTGCATTTTTAGAGGCTTCATCAGGCTTGATGGTGTTAATACTTCCAAGCGGGGAGACGTTCTGCTGAATGCTCTGGTTGCCAATGACGTTAGCAAATGCCTCAACAGATTTTGCCAGCACCGTACCGGCGAGAAGACGGCCCGCACGAGAGACAACACGCGCAGACATATCACGTTTACCGTCGCGATCAGAAACAAACCCGGTAACATCACCTTCGACGATGTAACCGCCGTCCATTGTCATACAGTGCATAGAGACAGGAAGCACAATGATACGTTCAGAGCTGAGATTGCCTGACGCATTGGCAATCACGAAGCACCCGCGAAGGTTCATTTTGATGAAGTTAGGTAGCTGTGCCGGAGCCTGAACCCTGAACATCAATGTCTGGGGATTATCAGAGCCATACTGACCTGTAAGGGCGTTAACGCCAACCAGGAGCTTTGCTTTCATAAATCCAACCGGCAACTGGATCTCGTTCTTTTTTGCAGAGTTATCCTCCTGCGGAGCTGCCATACCAATATCGCCGTTACCGTCAGATATACCGCCGACCCATACAACAGACGGTTCTTCTCCATTTCCTGAATCCTGCTTACCCCCCTGTGAGGATGGATCAGTGTAAGCGGCAGGTGTGGGATAGCTCAGCATGCCAGTACCATCGGCTGCATTACCGGAAGCCGGTGATTGAGCGTTTTCACTCAGAGCAGTTTGTGAACTTCCCGCTGGAGTGTTTGTATTAACAGCAGCAGCAGGAGGAGGGGTGAGACTAAACTGGCCTTTTGCCATAGCATCGGCCACCGCGTCTTTAACCTGCGTATCAATGCCTGATTTGAGGTCTTTGATCTGACCACCGAGTGTGGAAACAATATCGTCCTGGACGTAAGAGCTGGTTTTAGCCTCAGCAACATCGGTCTGTTTAGGCGGTTCGACAGGTTTCTTTTTATCCTGACCCGTCAGGTAATAAATACCCAGGGCAATGATGACGAAAGTACCAATAGTGCCGTACTTTTTAATATTCTTTTGCTGAGCAGAAGGCTGGCGATGGAACCAGGCACGCGCTTTTTCGATAAGCGGGAATTTATTATCAACCATTACATTGTCTCCCTGTGAACTATGACAAGTGACGAAAGCTGGCCTCTGCTGAGGGAAAGACTTTCAGCAGTAATGGCAAAAATATTTGTTCCAAAGTTTGAATTAAGGAACATTGTTTCAGTCAGAGTGACGTTGTTTAATGCGCGAATGGTATACTGCGACCCGCGTAAACCTGTGCCATCAACAAGAACATCCCGCTCTTTGCGAATTTCAATTGGTATATGACGGCCACGGCTGTCATATATATTCTGCATCCAGCTTCCGCGATCTGGAACAACTTCAAAACTTTCAGGTAAACCTTTACCGCCAGAGCCATCTGAAATTATTTTGGTTGTTAGCGCAATAGCAGCTTCTTCCAGCGGCAAGGACCCAAATAAGGCCTGATTATCTTTAATACGATCTTTAGTATCAGAACCAAGTAAAACCTTATGAGGGTTTTCATACTTAGGCAGTGCGATTAATTCAAAGGTAGAAGTACCACACGTTAAGTAGAGTTCTGTCGGCTCAGAGTAATAATGGTTTACACCGTCTTGTGATAAATACTTAAACTTAACCCAAAATGAGCGGCGGTCAGAACCAACACCGACTTCAACAGGCTTTTCTTTACTGTATACAGGCTTAGTTGCCTCGCCAGATTCACAGACCAGACGGTTAACATCGCGGTTAGACAGAACAACCTGGGTAGAAACTTCAGGTAAAACACGCTGAGTATTTTGAGGGAATGTTTTCTTATCGGCAGCAATGGTCTGTGCTGACATTACTGTCAGGAAAACTAAAAATGCTTTTTTCATATTTTAACCTTGAATGTCAAGAATCCAGAAACGACCTTCTGAAACCGTGTAGTCAATATACATTTTTTGGGTTTCTGCTGGTTTTGCTTCCTCGCCAATAATTTTTCGCGTTTCAACACTGAACTGAATACGATACTTTTTCTTCGCGGCAGTGGTGTATTTGATATCCTCTGGATTCTCTGTAATGGTGATTGCCTGTTCAGGCAGCAATTCCATGAGCTGAGAAACCGTATTAAACTGCTTAAAATACTTTGAGCGTTCATTAAGTTTCACGCGGACCGCTTCATTGCGGTCTGGATATACCAGGCCAAGCAAGGAAGAGAATTTACTGTCAATTGTGGCTTTCGATATAGAACCGTAATCAGCGATGACAAGTCGCAACAACATCCGCATGTACTCGGCAGATGCGCTCTCCCCTGTAATTAACAGGTCACTGGACTTCGCGCCGTAAGGTACAATAATCGTAGTCTGATTTTTTTCTAACTTATCTACCTTCTGATAAGTTAAACCGTTTAAAACGACTGCTGCGATAAGCGCAGCGCGAAAGAATTTCGTTTCCGACTTTTGTTTTTGATGGTCATTTAGTGCCTCAGTGACAACCTTTTTTGCCGGGAGTTTATTCGGCTTTTTGAACATCTTTTATTCCTCCAGCTTCTTCGCCGATGAATTTGGGTAGCCATATATTTCGACTAAACCGAGTTTATAGAGTGTATGACGGAAGAACCCCCGGCCTTTAGTACGCTTAATTTTGATAATAACGATGGATACGGGAAATAATACCGCCCAGGTAAAACCACCCAACTGCATACTTGCAAGATAACAAGCGATGAGTATCATCCATTCATCCCTATCAAACCAAAATATCTGAATAGGTTGATGGGGGTAGCGGAAAAATCGGCCTTCATTAAATCCGTATTCCATCGTTAATTTCCTTTAGAAAATTGTCGCACCGAGAGACTGGGTGATCTCATCGAGTTTGATCAGGCAGGAACCCGCCAGGATGAATGGCAAGGCGCGGGTCCATCCCTCATTCATTTTTGTGGAACCCATTGCAATCAGCCATGCACCACCCACGAACCCGATAGGGCCGCTCGCAATTTTGTTAATTGCGATGTCATAAACGTTATAACCAAATGAACCGGTGGAAGGGGTTGTAAATGCAAACACCCCCTGGCTAACGGCAAGTAACGCCAGCGCCATAAAGAAGGCTGTAATTAATTTTGCCTGGCGTGACTCCATCGCCTTACGCAGTTTCTGCATATGAGAGTCTACGAATGATGGCGATTTATTAAAATTAATAGAAAGAGCGGAAAAGTTGTTTTTGCAAATAGTTTGCATAGGTAAACTCCGGTTATTTAGCAGGTTTAGCGGAAGGTTTTTCCAGCTTTGTTACGGCTGGCTTTTCGAGTTCGGTAATAGCCGCAGCAATTTTTTGCTGGTTAAAACCGACAATCAAATTAGGTTTGGTATCGACATTAAACAGGAACGATGGTGTTCCATTAACACCTACTGCCTGAAGTATTTTTGCGTGTTGCTCTATTACTGCATCTGCCTCCTTACAAGTTTTCAGAGCTTTTTGCTTAGCCATTTGCATGGCATCTGCACCGTCAGGGTTGTGCGGTAGTTCGGATGAATAAACATATCGAACCGCCGCATCTTTATCTTCGGAACAAATTACGTGCTCAATTTTGGCACGCGCCAGGGGATGACCTGGGTTTACCATGAAAATCAACTTACGTTGAACAGGGTGATCTTTGGAGTAGGTTTTGATCCACTCGTCATAAGCATGGCAATACGGGCAGTCAGGGTCAGTGAACTCGTAATATACAGGCGCATCTTTCGGGCCAATCGTAATTGCTGAGTCAAGAGGCAGGCCTTTCAGAGTATCGGTCAGGCCATTCATTTTGCTTTGTTCGGTCAGATTCACACCGGATGAATCATACATTTCCCCGAAAATTAGAACGCCTTTCTTGCCATCTTCGCCAGGATGGAAATAAAGAATATTGCTGCCGGTTTTGACTTCATAAATACCCTTAACAGGCGACTCGCCAAAACCTGTAATGCTCATGCCGTTAAAGGATGCTGCCAGCTGGTCTTGTGCAGCTTTCATGCTGGAAGAATCGGCAACCGGTTTATCTGACGCGTTTTGCGCATGCGCAATTTGAGAGGTCATACCCAGCACGATCGCGATGGCAACTACAGCTTTTTTAAAATTCATTATTTCTTATTCTCCAGACGTAGGAAGATTGATTCTGCGGATTCGACTGTCGTGACAGGTTTCACTGGCACAACTGGACATTCAACCGGATGGCATTGCACAGCCGGTTTAACAGACTTGGTTCTCGTTGCTCGTTTTTTTGAGGCTCCCTTACCTGAGCTTTTATACGTTGGGTAATTGACGGAAGGTGGCAAAGCAAAAAAGCCGAAGTTGTTACGGTCAAATACTTGTGAGGCCTCCTGATCGCTGACGATGTAAAAAGCGCCAGAAGGTCGCTGAATAATCCGATCAGCAAATGCTGGCTGTGCCAGCATTTGCGAGGTCATCACGGTGATCAGTGACGCTGTAATTCGATTAAGTTTCATCGCCTGTTATCCGTGCTGTGATATGAATTTGTATCATACGGCGATTATAAACGTTATCTGGAATCAATCAACATATTGCATGATAAAAATTAATATCATAAAAAAATCGATTTACCAGACGAAATACTTGCTTATGTATCAGTGTCTTAAATTAATTATTGGGAGTCGTAATCGAGGTTTGATTAAGTCAGGCTTTGCAAATCAAAGTAGTGGACAAGGGTACAAACTGTATGCCTGATTGTATTTGAAACTGAGACTGACGCGCCTTCGGCTTGTCCAACCGACACCATGCCAGGAAAGAATTTCCTGGCATGTCGCCGGTTTGCGGTAACTTAAGGGGGGAAGGGGAGGTAAAGGATTTAACTTTTGTCTTTATCGATGAAGCGACAAATCGCTGTATAGATGACCCTGTTTGGGTTTTGATTATCCGCATTGGAGAGCATTTCGATAGTGCGTATTGTATCCGGCTTCAGCCATACACCCTTGTAGGGGGCATTGTCAGGGCTGGAAAAATACCGTGGAGAAACTGTCCCTTCGGTACGGTTTTTAACCAGCCACTCAACTGTTTCAGCGATAATATCCGCTTTTTGTTCCCCACGAGTCTCAGCCAGATTGTCTATCGTCTGCATGAGATCATCTTCAATCTTGAAGCGTTTAAAAGTCCAGTCATTAGGATGCGACATGTTTCTAACCCATTTATAGTTGTTGTGGTGACTTGTAGAATGTCAGTACAATTACTGCAATAGGACAAGCCTGATTCTAACCGACCTTATCCAGTGGCTGACTCAACTTATACCGGTCGGCAAACGCGAATAAAGCTGAGTAAAAAATTTCAGATTCAGGTATCTTGAGTTTAGCCGACAGAGCTGCGGCACGTTCCTGGGCTTCCGGTCCAATGAAAACGTTGTAACCACACTGATCAACCAACGGCGGTTGCTGAATAACGAGTCTGGCAGATAATGCTGCGGTAAGTTCCTGTGTATCCGTGCTGCTTACGTTTTCGGCGCTTTGATCTATCACCGGTGGCCGCTGGATCATTTCGGCGTCTTCAATGAAGTCAGTGATGATCTTGTCATGCAGCTCGTACTGAGGCAGGTCGCGAGAGAGCGCCAGCAAGCGCAGGTTGTGCGAAATCGTCTTGCTGAACTTTTTCAGATGGATTTGCTTGTAGCCTTTTACACCTTCTCGTTTACCGCTCATGATCTTCAACCCCCGGATTTAGATCCAAATCTTACCATTTTTTAATCCAGCTGCTACCCTATTAGTAGTTAATATAGTATGCTGAAAAGAGTTGTAAAAGTGTAAGAGGAGGCTCTATGTATAACTGGAAACTGGATACGGCAGTGAAGCTGGCGAAAGAGAACTTTCTTTCCGGCATTCAGATCGCATTCGACAACGGTTCTACGCGTCCCTACCATCTGCATTTTATGACGCGCTGCGGTGACACTGCGCAGCTGGTCACTACGCATACCCAAAAAGAAAAGCGCAAAGTACGAGACTTCAGCACTAAAGGTTCAGTGATCCGTTTTCTTGATGCTCGTTTTCCGGGTTACGACAATTTGCTGAAAGATGAAGTTAAGGTGACAAAAACAGTATAGTAAAAACCCCGGCATCTTGCGATAACCGGGGCTTTAAAGAAGGCGGCAGTGCCAGACACCAACCGCTATATGAACCACTCAACACCATAAAAGTAGCTAGTTTGGCGACGAGACTACTCAATGGCTTCATGGTTAGTATAGCAAACTATTGGCTAAAATAAAGCCCTGGCGCTGCTTTCAATTCACAAGTGGATTGTGGGCAGTTTGAATGAAAGTTAATGAAAATCAACCTGATACAAACTTGTATCATGAGTTGATACCAGAAGCGATCCGGTATAGACCTTCTAGGCGTGGGGAATTCAACACGTTACGAAAGGGGCTATCTAAAATTCATCGCAGATACACTCCAACTTTCGAAATCAAAAAGCAGCCAAAAGGTATTGGTGCGCAGCTTTTCGCATGCATCTGCAACCATGATTGGAACCGCAATCCGGCACTTATTGCCCTCAGACAAAAGGGCTATACACCGTTCTCTCGTCAATTTGATCCCAACTTTAAACCTAAGCCACGTCGCTTGGGTGTGAGATCTGAGAGCAGGGAAGCGCTTACGGCCCTACATTTTTCTCTGGCGGCCAACTGTGATTACAACCCCAGCAGTGAATATCCTTTCGAGATCTGCGTGCCGTTTGAAGAAATTGCACGTCAGATGGGCGTGTTGCATCGATATGAGAACGGCAGAACTGCCTGTGATGTTGCTTATCACGCTTTACGCGTTACGGAAGAAATGGGCCATGCAATTGTTGTCAGAGAATTCGACAAAGATAGCAGGCAGTACAAGGCACTACGTATCTTTTTAACTGTAGATTTTTTCACAAGCAAAGGCATTACGCTTGAACACCTGAAGAAAATGCTTACTCGTTTTCAGGCCTGGACGCGTAAAAATGGTCTGAGTGAGACATTAAAACAGCGCAATGAGCGTCACCTGCTTCGCCTGGATCGCCTTGACCTGAGTATTGAAAAGCGCCATTCACTCAAAAAACTTCTGAAGCGGATTAAATGGCAGATCACCAGCCCTGAGTTAATCAAAGAGAAAGAGAAGGCCGTCTCCAGCTTGCAGGAGGCAATTGATGCCAAGCAACCCGTCAAGTTGCATGCAGCCGCTAAAGCTAAATGGCTTCAATACCTGAATAGTGGCCGCTCAATGCCGATCATTACGACCCGGCTGGAAGCCGAGCTTTCTAAAGAACAGCCAACGTTACGACACATCGATGAAGAACAGTTCTACCGGCTCTTACTGGAAAGGGCTGGAGTTGAGTAGAGCTTTATGCGCAATAATTTGAAACGCTTAAAACCGCCTCTGGCGGTATCTGTGCTTCTCTGATTGACAAGTTTGTTCGATTTTTACGCTGTTGCTCTCCATGTTTTTCGTTCGTTCCTCCCCGTTTTTTGCTTAAAACCCCCTCCAGTGCCGCACCATAGAGTCATCGAGTGAGTTATATACAGTTAACTTCGAACAATACTGCTAATTTCGAACGTAGTTTCTGAACATAACAAGCCCTTTTAAAAAAGGGATTACATTGGCATCCTTCGGAATGCCGAATGTACCTCCCCTCGCTACGCTCAGGGCATAAAACCACTCCCTCGATATCGGCTCTCATACATTAGGAAAACTAAGAAGTAGCACCTGGCGTAAACGCCAGGCAAACGTGAGTTTGCGGGCGTGCAAATATTTAGGCTGAGCAGGGCCAGTGGAAACGCCCCCGTAGCTCGCCTACGGCTTCGCACTCGCAGTACCACGCCCCGGACCTAAAGGTCCGGCGTACCCTCGCGCAAGCGCTCGGCGCTAACTGCGCACCACCGTGGGGGCTATGAACGATAGTGCGTTCATTAAGTGGGTTAAGGCTTAGCAGGGCGGGGGGATGGGATTGGTGTTACCTATCAATCACGAACCGGCTTCGCCGGGCTTCGTCGGATTAGGGTTTCGGGTCAATTGATACTCTGTGCTGCCGACTTACATGCGCTTACGCGCATAAAACCGCGCACCCATCCATCATGTGCAAAATAGTGTATCCTGTGTCCACAGGTTAAACAGAAGGAAGGTGGACGCCAGTGAAAGAACATGATCTACACGCGTCAGGTTTTACGAAAAAGGAAGTCGCGAGAATTAAACGTCACCTTGAAACCGGTGATTCACTGGACAGGGTTCTGTTTGATCTTTCCGGCTATTTCAGGATGTTCATTTGGGTTTGCATAGGCATGGCCGTTATAACCATATTGAGCGTTATTTTAGGCAGCCCGTCACAGGCAATCTCCTGCGCAATAGCCGTAGCTTTCCTGCTGATTGTGTTTCTTCTGGTGATGCCTGTTAAAGTTGGTTATAAATCCTGGAGGCTATTGAGAACGCACGTTAACGATTTTGATCGTCGTGGGTGAGCAGCTCCAGTACAACCTTTGCACTGACTCCCCATCCCAAAACTTTCATGCTTAGCTTGCCTGGAGACATCGTTTGTACTTTACGGTAATAGTCGCCCGGAAGATAACGGAATAACCGCCAGGCCTCAGCTTTACCTGTTAACCCGAAGACACTATAGACACTTGCCGCTAGAGTAGTGGCGTTGAATACGCCAAGACCAACATCGCGACTAAATCCCATGAACTCTGCAATTGACATCGCTCCATCAGCGAGTATCCCTTGCGATGCAGGTTCATTCAGTAATTGCCGGGCCGCCTCCCTGGAAACCGTGTTTAGAGCGTCACCGACGAGAACAGCTCCTGCAAGCATACCTACAGGGGTCATGGAGGCGATCATTACGCCACCAAAAACGGCCTGAACGCCAGCAAGGACGACTTTGATACCTGAGATGAAATAACCAACGATTTTATTCTGGTCAGTGACATATCGAACTTCAGCATAAATCCTGGCGTAGCCGGTTTTGAGCATGCGTGACTGTTCGAGCAAGGAGCTGTTTTCTAATCTCAGTTTCTTCAGGCAGGCAATACAGTCCTCATCAGAGGTGGCGCGTCTGGCGGCTTCAAATTGCTGCATGATGACTTGCCTGATCTCATCAACAAACTTCAGGCGCGTCAGTGAGTCACTGATATGCATGGCCGCAACGGTGTTTGCGGTATTAACAAGTTTACGAGCTTCGAGATTTATCATCGTGTCAGCCCACTGTCGCCTGTTCTGACCAGGAAAAAGCGCGATATCCATCAAAACATCCTTATGTATGATCCTTAAACGCAATTGTACTTAAGTTTATGGCAGATACACAAAGCTCGATGCAACATGTTTTAAAGACCAGGAGTGGGGGAACGCCTGGTCAGTACATTCAGGTATGCTCTACAAATGCTCTTAGGGAATCATAAGGTAATTTTTCATCCACGCAGGGTACTCTGGGATCTCTGTAATGTTTACCGAAGCTCTAATCTCATGGCCACGTATAAAGTAGACTCCGCCGCCCAGAATACACGCCATACTTTTAATAACCTCACTGCGGCTTACTGAAGAGGGTAACAATGAGGTTTTTCTATAAATTTCAATTTGTTCGATCTCCTTTGAATCCAGATTTACGGTGACTGTACATCCACCGGTATCTCTGAGATTCTGGCGATATTTTTTCACACGAGACGCTGTCGTGGCAGGGGGCTTTGAGCCTTTAGGTCTACCTTGCTTGCGAACATATAGTGTAGTCACTTTAATCTCCTGTAACGTTTATGTGTTACATGATAGATATTTGTATCATAAAAATCCATATAAAAGCGCCAGAATGTGCCTTCAAAACTCCATTTGCGCATGCGCAAATTTGCAGGCAAAAAAGAAGAAAATTAACGTCAATAATGCAAAGTAACGCTTTACTGTTACACTGGCTTGATATAATATTGTATCAAGTTGAGGCGAGACTTAAGCCAAAACTGATTTGCGCATGCGCAAACGACGCAGGAGCATTGAGTCAGTAACGCTTAACTGTTATGTTAATAGAGTCATGAAGTTAGTGATTTGGGATAGAAAATCCATAACCGGAGATTTGTCAGATGACAAAGAAACCTTCAAATTTAAAGAAACCACTCCTTTCTCAGGCAGTAATTAAGGCCATTAAGTCATTATGTCCTGTACTTTGCACAGGTAATGGCAAAGGTGGTGTCGGTAAAAGTACCTGGGCATTCCACATTGCAGCTGCTGCGGTAGAAGCAGGGCTGAAACCCTTACTCATCGATATGGATGAGCATCTAACACTTACAGTTACCGGCTCAACGCATCCTGAATTGCCAGATTATGCGTTCTCTTGTGAAATGTTCAAAGATGAAGGGATCACGAAGCCAATCATGGAGCTTGAGCTGCTTCCGGGGTGCTGGTTCCTGCCGCGCGATAGCCGTTTGGATGAAGTTAACTCGACACCTTTTGAATCAGGAATAGTGCTTTATCCTCATTCACATCTTGAGTCTCTGCGCGAACAGTTTGATCTGATAATCATTGATACGCCACCAGGCAAAGGGAACTTGCAGCAGGCGGCTTTCCTTTGTGCTGATACTGCGGCAATGATTACCGAGTTAAGCAACGTCTCTATTAACGGGCTGGTAACTGCCATTTCAGTAATAGAACAATTAGTGGAAACGTTAACTGATGGGGAAACAGATAGCCCTTATAAAGTCCCAGCATTTATTGTTGTCCCTAATAAATATAATTCCCGAAGTGATGGTGAAAAGGCATTGCTGTCTGAATTGAGAACGAACGAAATCCTGCTGACTAATGAGGTGAATGTCAGAACTCCAATAAAATTTGCGACGGATAACTTGGTTCCAATATGGAAAATCAATAATGGGAACGCAAGACTGGCTGCAAAAGAAATGAGATCTGCAATCAAAACAATTTTAGAACTGGCGGTGAAAAAATGAAAACTCCAATGACTAACAAACTGGCCGGGGGCCTTAGCAAACTTTCACAGGCAGCTTCTGCACGTAAGGATAATGTCTCTGGAACCATTATTCTGGTAAAACCTTCAGATTGCTTTGAAGAAGACAACCCACGTACTGATTTCGATGAAAACCTTATTGAATCTTATGTGGCTGATTTTCTTGACCCAGAAATCGGGCAGAAAGAACCAATTCAACTTTATCCTTCGAATAAAGAAGGAAAGTATCGTGTCCAACACGGTGCAACACGTCTGCGTGCGGGATTAATAGCAGAGAAAGAAAACCCTGCATTTAAGCTCAAAGCTATTGTCGATAATAGCCTGAACAATAAAGATGAGCTGGAAAACTATTTTGATCGCGCTATGAATAACATCAAACGCGACAACATGACATTACTTGATCGCGCCAACTTTATCGGCAATTACCTGGATAAAGCCAAACAAAGTGGTAAACCAGTAACGCAAGCCGAAATCGCTAAACGTCTTGGGTTCAAAGGTGGTGCATCGTATGTATCTCGGCTTCTCAAATTACGGGATATGACGCCGGAAATGAGTGAGGTATATCAGTCAGGAAACATCGACGATATTGAAGCTTTAGCTACCCTTGCCGAAATTCAGAAAGACAAACCTGAGTTATTTAAAAGCCTCATTGAACTGCCTGATTTGGACAGAGCAACGATTCGTAAGGCGAAGAAAACAGGTAAGATAAAGGAAACAGAAACAGGTACTCAGCAGGAGACTGCCGGGCACGATACAAAGCCGAAATCCAAAACTGAGCCAAGCGCTACTACTATATTATCGCAGTCGGAAGTGGATGATTCAGTGGTAGCAATACCATTTGTTGACTACCTTTTCCAGACGGGACGCGTCAACATATTAATTAAGACTGTTGATAACGGATTCCTTGCCGCGCTGGAAACAGTATTCGAACATGGTATTAATGCAGAAGTTGACTTTAAAGATTCTGTTGTTTGGGCTACAGAAGATGAAGCAATCGACTTTGGTAAAAAACAGATTAAAGATTGGGCTGAGGTCGTATTAGCTGAAAAGGATTCCCTTAGCGTTGAAGAATATCAGGATATTGTTGGGTATCTAAATACGCTGAAGAAAGTAAACCCACAAAACGATAATTCAGAAAAAAATAAAGACAGCGGTTCCCGAAAAGCAAAAACAGGCCAGTTAACAGCCGTTATCTTTGTTGAAGTGAATGGCGAAGAAGGCCTGCTGCTTTTAAAAGTTCCGAAAGACCATATCGGAGCTGATGAGAGCAACGTTCACACAAACGGCTTTGTGTATGTTCAAATTGGTTCGGAAATTCGTGCTGTGAAGGAAGGAGAGTACGTCATCAAAAGCGTATCCTATCGGGAGTGAGCATGTATTCATTGTTGATCAAAGACCGTAGCTATCCGATAGCGGTATACATGAACTACATGACGCGGGTAAAGGGATTTACCCGCACACAGGCGGTAGACGTTCTAACAACCGCAGCTGTTAAGATGGGGATAAGAGATAGCGCAGCTGCGCCTGCTAACAATACTGTAGCCGAATGGGGTAAGAGTATCGAGGCCCCGTTATGGTCAGTAGTAAGCGCTATGACGATACTGGAGCAGTTTGGGAAAGTACCTTTCACAGATCAGGAATGGGCCTTCTGGTCTTATGCTGTAGTTGAAAGGGGCGGTGACACCGTTAGCTATACCGGTAAGTGGCAGGAGTGGATTCGAAAAGCACAGGTGTATAAGGCTCAGTATGAAAAGCGGGGTGATATTCGAAGAAAATTAGCGTTTGCTACTTCTCCACAGATGGCAATGAAAGTAATTCTGGCATTCAGGGGTAATCAACGACGCAGCCTGAGCATTGCCGAGGTATTCGCGAACATTGATAACTCGGCTGAAACCGTATCGAGAGTTACGAGGAAGGTGAATTCATCGGAGTGTTTCAACGATGAAGATGTGATGGAAGTTGTTACTGTAAATGATAACGCCAAGAAACTATATGCAGAATTATTGCTTACAATACAAGAGCTTGCTGACCATAAATTAATCGATTACCGTTCAAGTGGTAATATCACTATTACAGAATGGCATTAAATACCAATATCATTTATTGCCATTTTCAACAGAATCAACGATATTAAGTAGGAATGCATTTGCGGCTTTCCTGGCCTCACCTTTACGCTTAAGAACAGGGATTGTTCTGTCATGTAGTTTACGGAAGAAGATTACGGTATAAAGGTTTGCAATATCGTGCCGATAACGTTCAGGCAGCAGTTTAAGTTTAGAACCAATCCAAAGATTGTCATCCGTGAAGCACATTATAGGTAAAGGAATATACTTCAAACTTTCTTGCAGTTGCTTTTTTTCAGAATAAGACAGTTTGCTCATACGTATACCCGGCAAGGATGACAGCCTAATTATCTCTGAGGCTGATTATGTTGAATGACACAACTCGCGTTATTAATTATAGCAAACCCCAAAAAACAGTCGAGAGGTATAACTTCATTACCGAAGAGTTACTGACTATTCTCGACAGCTCCCCTAAAGCATTTGTATATATACTAAAATTAGCTTGTAGCAATGCCTTTAATCTCAGTGAAGAGGATGCATTTCGAATCATAGATGATTTATCTGAGAGAGTTCCGCAATCAGAGTTGGAGTCAGCGCTTGGGAGCATTGATAACAGCACACTGATCGAGCTGAAGAAACGTCCTGAAATCAGCACCGATGTTATACAGGCGTTGGATGAAGACGGTTTTCAGTTGGCCGCGTTGCTTGCTCGACACACATACGGTGATATGAGCGAAACTTCCGATGACCAGGCGCTGTTAAACGATATAGCAGTAAAGACTGGCTCAGGAACTTATGTGACTTCGTATAAACAGGGTGATTTCCATATTAGGGTATCGACAAATTTACCATCATATCAAACTATCCTTGAATTACGTTGAGTCAAAATGGGGGGCTATAAATCCCCCCTGATACCTCGTAACAGTTTCATAGGGTTTCGTCCTCCAGAAAGTAAACCTACCCATGCGCAATGTTCGCTAAGGGTGTTACTCAAACGACTGTAGTGTGTAGGATATTTATTCACCTGAAGGCAGCATGAGGCTTTGGATAGTGTTGGGTTTTTTAGCATGGTTTTAATTAATAATTTATTACTTTCTACTCGTGTTCTGACAGGCATTAAAGTAAAAACCCTATCTACTAATGAATCAATCGTAAATCCAAAATAGCCTAGAAGACGATCCCCTGTTATATGATCGTTATAGTCAGTTGTAGAAGGTCTGATTGAGGATACTCCCAGGTATTCATTTGCCCAACCTGCATATATCTCAGCTTCACGCATTGTTCTGCATACAAGAACAGTCATGCATTCAGAAGTGTCATTAACGTAGAACGCCATTTTTATCTCCCTATAAAGTGTCAATTCAGGATACCAGAAGAATACTATCGGCAATTAGGGAAAAAAGATTATGAGATTGACTAAATGACTATCTCTCATATTCCACCATAAGAGATGTGGTTTGCGCATGCGCAAGAAAAAAATTCACAATATGTAAATTTTTCTTGATGCGATTACGTTCCGGTGCTATTGTAATATCTGTAAAGGGCATTGCGCCCATAACCGGAGATAATCATGAAAGTGGTTGCTAAATACAAGCGTGTCGAAATTTCATTCCCACATGAAATAGTTTCATTAACATTTGATTCTGTAAAGGATGCGTTAGCCTATTCGGAATTCTATAAACGTGTTTCATTAATTCGTGAGCGAGCTAATATCGACTCTAAATATCCTTCGGAGTTATATGATTACCTTAAAGATAAAGGAGTGATCAGCAAGGAGCTGTTTGAAAGTCGGCAGCGCATGTTACGCAAAGCACACCTGCTGAGCACCATATCTTCGAAATGGATGTGATATTATGAGCATGAAAACGAAATATGATTGCTATAACGGGCAGGGAAGGAAATTAGGGTATGTTTTATTGGATGGTGAAGGTAAAGGTTTGAGAGATATTTTTATTGAGAACAAGGCAGTCATCAAGGCATACTATCCAGGAACAGTATTCATCAAACCAGCTCGAAAAGATAAACCGCAAGTAAAGGATCGGATAACTAAAAAATAATTCCTTTTACGCCAGGCATAAATTGCTAACACGATTTCTAAGTTAAAAAAAACACTACTGTTGTAGTGTTTTTTTTCGATTTTCTATAAATGAACTGACGCACCTTCGGTTTGTCCAACCCGGCAGCACCACAAAATAAATTTTGTACTGCTGCCGGGTTATCAGATAAATACAGAGCGACTCACGCCGAAGAAATCTGCCAACTTACAAATGTGAGCGATCGTTAGTGCGCGCTTCCCTGATAGGATAGATGACATTAGCGCAGG
Source organism: Enterobacter sp. E12 (assembly GCF_014596715.2). NCBI lineage: Bacteria > Pseudomonadati > Pseudomonadota > Gammaproteobacteria > Enterobacterales > Enterobacteriaceae > Enterobacter > Enterobacter sp. E12. The sequence continues at coordinate 17,834 of NZ_CP115602.1, read as the reverse complement.
GCTTAATTCCAGTATGTCTGCCATATCTTTCCCTTTGATTTTGCGGTGACGCATAAGTGTCATCAACGCATCTGTTCCATGACTCATCTTTCCATCAGGACCTGTCAATACGTCTGGATATCGGTATGCTTCGTACTCAGCTATGCAACTTGACATGAGTTTAAGCAAACATGCCGGTGTTGAGTTGTCGGCGCTCAGCTCGGAGAGCGCGGCCAGTGCATCCTGATAGGAAGCGTCATCTTCTATTATATCAAGCCAGGGTAGCTCAGTTGACAGTACCTCCACGGCCTCATTGATTTTATTTTTATCCATCAGTCTTATTCTCATTAACTTGTGCAGGCTGGATCTCTTCGGTCAGTACGAACTGGCCCGGATAGTTAAACCTACCTTTGAATATTAAATTACCGCCAGCAAAGCTCCCGGCAAAACCTATCTGAGTTAGTCCATTTTCCTCCAGGGAAGCTTCAGGAAATAAATCCTGTAATTCCTGGGGTGTCATGATGTTGATCCGACCCAAAAAACTAAGCAGAGCAGCAATGTCTGCTTTTTGTTCCGGATATTGTTCAATGGCCGCCTTGAATACCTGCCTTCGCAGAATCCTCATACCTTCCTCCATCTGTTTCACAGGTACAACAGTGCTTTAGTGAGTATACACAATTATATTCACATTATGTAAATATTTTAATGTCTCTTTCGGTATTTATGATACAATCACGTATCAAATGAGGGGGCTGTATGGATGATTTACGTGATTTTTTTAGTGATGCGCTCATCGGTTCGTTCGATGACTTCATCAAGTCATACCCGAAATTTGGATGGGACAATCTTTCTTTGCTTGACGACTGGAATGCTCAGCAAATACTGCCCTTGCTCAACTTATATCACAAGCAGAACGGGATCGAACTAGCATGCGACCGGCGTATTTTTGTCGTTGCGCCGAATCCGAAACCCACTGGCTATCCAGTTCGTGTTACCCATTATTTTGAGCACCTGGGCGCGCTTTGTGATGCTGAAGCTGACAGTCCAGAACAAGCTATTATCGACTGCCTGACCAGTTACCCTGATTGCCAGCCTGCATTCGGCAAGCTCGATAGCTGGATGGGGGATACGATGTTTGCAAATAGCTTCCGATAAATCCCGCTTTTAAGGTAATTAGCATGTACGAATACAGTGATGTGTATGACGAGTGTGAAAACGGAGGCCCGGATGGAGGGCCTATTATTTTGTCCCGAAATCAGGTCATCGGGATCTTGAAACAGCACGGCCACCTGACCCCTCAGCAGTGGATGCATTTTTTCCGTGAAGCCGGTCTGACTCTGGTAAATGCTTATCCAGCTACTGCGGTATTTCAGTGGCTGAACTACTGACATGATTTGCGCATGCGCAAAATATAAAAAATTCACATTATGTAAATTTTTATTGTAAGTTTTGCCAACAAGCGTATAATAAGACTCAGAAACAGGGCACAACGCCCAAACGGACACCCGCCGTAATCCGGGAAGGAAAATATAATGAGCGAAGCACTTGCTGTTCCTTCATCAACATCTAAAACCATTGGCTTTGACTATCCGTGTGTAGTCGGTTTTCAGGGTAATCAACGCATTATTATCGTGCAGGTTTCTTTCGGTGCGTTGAGTCGCTTCCTGACTCTCGACAATGAAGGGCATACGCTGGATCGGTCGCAGCGTGAACTTAACCGTCGACGTGCGACGGCGTTTGCAGACTATGTTGTAAGTGCAGTTAAGTCGGGAACCGATTACATCATCCCTCCGCTCATCGGGAATTGTGATGGTGAGCTTACGCTGAATCTTATGAACGAGTCGTTTGTTGGTTATGTAACTATCCCTATGGATGCCCGTATTCGCCTCTTTGACGGCCAACACCGTCAGGCTGGCATTCGTGAAGTTCTCGATATTCTGCCCGATATTCGCCATCACAGCGTGACGGTAATGCTGACGGAAAACCTTCCGGTTGAAACACGCCAGCAATTTTTCGCAGATATCAATGGTAATGCGTCCAAACCCAGCGCAGCGATTAACATCGCGTATGACCAGACGAACGTAATCGGCCAGATAGTTAAACGTGCCATCATGAATAACCCTGTGCTGGCTGAAAAAGTAGACTTTGAGCGTAATACCGTTTCTACGCGAAATGGAAACAAGTGGGTGTCGTTCAAATCGTTGCATGACGCAACAGAGCGCTTCAGTACCTACGTAGCTGATGGTGTCCCTCGTAAACGTACTGAGCAGGAAATCAGTTCCGTCTGGGATGCGTGGGTGAAGTTCACCGGCCTTAATGATACTTGCGGGTTTACTTACGGGGAATATAACCAGGAGTGGCTGACCTTTACTTCAGTGATGGTGAACGCATTTGGTTTCGCTGTTAAGCAGCTTCTTGAGGAAATGACCGTCAGTGATCTGACAGAACGACTGGAATGTATGGGCGATAAGAAAAACCTGGCCGCACGGGAGAGTTATTTCGTGTACGCAAACTGGGCTGATAGTTGTGTTAGCCGCGAGACAGGGAAAATTATCGCCACAACAAAGGGCCAGCGAGCAGCCGCTGAGTACCTGGTTAAAGCCATCCGTTCTGTTAACTATAATTTCTGATGAAAGCGGCCAGCAGAAATGCTGGTCGAAAAAGGAGACTCGCCATGATTATCGCTTTAAAATCCCTGCTTAAAACCATAAACGGATGTAAGCGTATGAAAACACTATTTGAAGATATCGTGCTCAAAAATACGAAGCAGTTTATTTTTAGGGTTCAGGAGCTAAATGACGGTTCCTATGAGGTGATCCAGCAAGCCTGCCGTGTATTCCCTGATAAACGCGTAGTGGTGCAATCTGAAAAGAAATGGCATTACGCTGATCTGACTGCGTTGCGCGAAGGTGAGTATGCTAACAGCCGTCAGGGGCGTTTGTTCCTGGATGACCAGTTCTGGATTGGTAAGCTTGCCTGAGAATGGCTGCGCATCACCAAAGGAATTGGACGTAATAACATGAAAATGACTTTTGAAGACATAGAAGGCTTTACCAGGGATGCCAGTATATTGCTACCTCTCATACAGGGGGATACCCCGTGTGCTCTCAGTATCACAATGTTTTGAATAAATTATGGGTACGTAGATGACAGATTGGGTTAGAAATACTGTAATCCTTGCATTAATTTTTACGTCAGTAATTTATGCAATTGGTTACTATTTAGGTGGAGATAGTACGGATAATGCAACTGATTCCATGCGGGTGGATGTGTGGCATTGTCAGGATACGCGCAGCCCAGCTAATTTCGCAGTATTCGTAAAATCAAATAATGGCAGCGCTGAAAACATAATGTTGCGCAATGATGCTGGCGATATCCAGTGCTTTAAGTGAATACCGGTCACAACGGATGAAATCGGTGATGCCGCGAGCGTTTCCGACGCTGTCGCAAAATCGGGCTGTCGTGCTTCGCATCGAGCCACTTTGCTTCTCACTCTTGCCGGGCGCCCATCCCTCTCCCGAAGTAAAAGACATCGCTTCAGGTAGCCTGACGGCCATTGCGCTTTCCCCGTTCGCCCCTGGCGAACTCCAGGGAAGTGGTGCGGCCATGAGTGCCGGTGTATGTCTGCGGGTCTTGCAGAAGGTCAACGGCGGTCTTACATGGGGGATGGCTCCCTGCGGGAACCCTCCCCCATCCGGCAGGGTATCGGGGGGAGAGCCGTCAAGGATAAAAATCGGAACCCTGAAGGGACCCCCGATTTTTTCCTGGACGGTGCAGCAGCTGCGCGGGGACGTGGCAAAAAAATAAATTCACAATATGTAAATATTGCTGGATGAACCGGGCCGGATTTACTATAATAACTAACAGAAACAGGGCATTACGCCCACACGGACACCCGCCGTAATCCGGGAAGGAAAGTTCGATGACCATCCAGCCTTATGTTTGCACCGATCCTGAAATTATAGCGCTACGCGAAAAAATGGCCGCGCTTGTGAAGACACATGATTTACCGATTTTTGACTTCAACGTTAAAGCGGAGATCCCCGCACGTAACGTTCTGCTGAAAGCCTGCGAGAGCCTGGACAAAATCCTCAATGAATTAATCGCCAACACAGACATAACAGCCAAAAGCGCCTTTTGTGCAAAGGTCAGCTCTTATGCCAATAAAATTGACTACTGCCTGTCGTACTATCACCGCATGTCCCCTCCCCTTTCCGTGGCTTACAGGCCCATGCAATTTCGCATCGCCTGGTATGCCGAACAGTCCAAAAATTCGGTTGTTACCGGGTAATTTACATAGCCCTTAACAGGGCTATTTTTTATTTACATTATGTGAATCTTACTTTGTTATGATATAAATTTATATTATAATGGCGTTACGCAAAAGGCATTCAGCCAAAACGGACACCCGCCGTAATCCGGGAGAGGTAAAACAGCAATGAATCATGAAGACTCAATAATTAACCTGGCGATGGCCATCCTGGAATCGCGTCTTAAAACCACGTCTTTCTCATTCACCAGCCCCGATGCCGTTAAGCAGTATTTGCGCCTGCACCTCCAGAATAAGGAAAGAGAGTTTTTTGGGGCGCTGTATCTGAACAATCAGCACCAGTTAATTTCCTTTGAACTCATTCATTCAGGGACAATTAATTCCTGCGTAATCAGCCCCCGTGAAGTCGCCAGATTAGCGTTAATGCTGAATGCACAGGCGGTCATTTTCGCGCATAACCATCCGTCAGGCACACCGGAACCAAGCCGCGCAGATATCAACATGACTGCACGGCTAAAGACCGCGCTGGAGCTTTTTGAAATCAGCACCCTTGATCACTTTATTGTCGCCGGAAATGACGTCATTTCGATGGCCGAACGCGGCCACATTTAACCACGAATCCGGCCACCTGACGGTGGCCGGATAACAGGAGTCATCACTATGTCACAGCCGAAACCACGCTACAGCAACACCACGGAAGTGGAGATTCGACCGGAAACCCTGCGCAATGCAGCTAACTGGACACCGCCGACCGTCGATGAAATCTCGGAAGTCCTGAACCGGGCAGGCATTAAATGGGGCCAGTTAGCTGTGATCACCGGTAATACCGAATCCATTGTTGCTGGCTGGAAAGAAGGTAAAGAACACATCAGTTACATGGCATGGCGCTACATCTGCGAGAGCGCCGGTTATGGCCGTATCGACCGGGCTTAATAGCTCATTTTTGCGAACAGGACACCCGCCAGCGGGAAAGGAACAAGCATGTATTACTTCTATATTCCAGGCTCATATTCCGTGTTAGAGCCTGCACAGGTGGATGGCAATCAAAGCCGTGGAACGCATTCAGGGGAAACGCTTGAACAGCTAAAGCATCAATACCCACAGATCGTATTGTTGCACATGGATGACTGTTTTGCGGCGATCCGTGATGCGGCAAGAATGCCCGTTGAAGTGATCAGCGAAAGTACATTTGATTTGTTCTACCGCTCGAAAATTATGGATGAGTGCCATTCGAATCAGGGATGCACGTTCAAATGCCGCGAGTTTAATGCAGCCGATATCGTCACCTGTTTTGCATCAGTAATCATCTACGATAAGCCGATGTTCGCCACGTTCAGAGACGTTGATTCATTGACTCACGAGCAAATCATTTCACGCGTCCGTGATTTCATAGAGGCCACGATGACGGTAAATTCTGGCGTTTAATTTAGATAGTCAGGAACAGGTAGATTTGCGCATGCGCAAAAAGGATAGCGGTCGGTTCCCGACCGCCCTGCTCATTAAAACCAGAACAGGGAGACAATGTGACATCGCTGGACACGGAATTTATACGGATCGTCAGAAAACTGGCTGCGGTCCGTTCACCAAGAGAGGTGCTATCAGTTTTATGCAGAATTACTGCTGACCGCATCGATCCGGCTTTAGCAGGGCGCACTGAGGACCGGGAAAACGCTGAAAAACTCACGGGTGAGTATTCGCCAGTAGAAAAAGAAATGCTGGAAACGTTAATCAGGATGTTACCGCAGATCCTACAGGACAATCCCCGTGATTTCCTGGGAGAATGCGTAATGAGCCTGGAGCTGGGCAATTCTGCGATGGGGCAGTATTTCACGCCCGGATCGCTTGCAAGTCTGAAGTTTGAAATACTGAAACAAGACTATGCCTGCGAAATACGGAAACACGGATTCATAATTGTCCAGGAACCGGCTGTTGGATCAGGGGGGTTGATAATCAAAATAGCGAATGGCCTGTCAGATGCAGGATTTAACCCATCAGCGGCTCTGTTTGTATCCTGCGCAGATAAGGACGTGTTTGCGGCTGATATGGCCTTTATCCAGCTATCACTTCTGGGTATCGCCGCCGAAGTGAGCACTGGAGACACGCTGCATATGGATTTCCGAAAGACTCGCTATACGCTGGCGTACTGGCTGAACGGATTTAATGAGCGCCTGAAATATCGGCGCATCTATGAAACGATGGCCGGTGTTGGCATCTAAATATATCGAGAATACATACCATAGAGTTAAGGATCACATATGAAACCATTTGGCTTGTTCTACACCCGTGAGGGTTGTACTTGTTCATTATGCCGAGGTCGTGGCTATAGAAAGAATAACGCGTATGATTCTGCAATACGCACAAGTAAACATAAAGCCAGGCAGGTTGCGAAAAAATCAATTCAGACAGAACTGAGAGACTTATTGGTCTAAAAGTAAGTCGGTGTTGTGAGGTAGTAATAACCTGTAATGCGAGGTCAAAATGAATAAGAAGCGCCAAATTATTTGGGAAATAGTTCTGATTAGTATTGCTATATTCTTTTTCGTGATAATGTTGCCGGGGCTAGCTATGAGCGCGGGTACGTTCGGCAATGCTTATCTCGATGGCCTTAATGAGTTATCTCCTTATGGAATAAAGGCCGGATTTGTAGCCATAACCATGATAATACTATCATATCTGATTTGTTATTTTCTTAAACTAAACAATGAATTTATAAAAAATCCATTTAAGGCGACATGCACAGGGATTATTATTTTGCCGTTAGCAAAAGGTGCTCTAAATTTTTTTAGTGAGTTCAGTAAAGATAGTCGAACAGTCACTTCACCTTATGACAAAGTTCTGGGTAATTTTAATATATTAAATGAAGGGCTTCTCAAGTTCATTATGTACGCATTGCCAGTGGCGCTTTGCGTATGCTCAATATTATACATCTTGATTAAATTTATTAGTCTCTTTAAGGCGAGGTATTTCAGATGAGTTCTGGGGCGCTCCCCGGCGTTGCCGGAGAACCGGGCTGTCGTGCTGCGCATCGAGCCGCTGCGCGTCTCGCCCCTTTCGGGCATCCATCCCTCGCCCAAACCTGAAATTGAATGACAAGCGAAGTTTTGGAGATAAAATCGTTCGTTATAGAATCGAGTGGAGAAGATTATGGAACTTATGTTTATAGGATTAGTTGTTATCATTTTGCTATTAAATCTGGGTGACGGAATACGCCTGTTTAAAAAAGCGACAAGTAAACTTTTGTTCATCGCGGCAGCAACCTTTCTTTCCATTTACGGGATTGCAAACACCCTATTCGAGGAAAAGGGTGCGACTGGTGTATTTGAAGGGTTAGGGTTAGAAACCCAAAATTCATTAATCTCTTTTTATCTTTATATTGGTATTGCTTTACTTGTATGGGGGCTGATACGCAAGTGCTTTGAAATAAAAGGACTAGTAAAAAAAGATTAAGTTATGGATTTAAATATAAGGCAAAACCGTTCTTACATGGGGGATGGCTCCCTGCGGGAACCCTCCCCCATCCGGCAGGGTATCGGGGGGAGAGCCGTCAAGGATAAAAATCGGAACCCTGAAGGGACCCCCGATTTTTTCCTGGACGGTGCAGCAGCTGCGCGGGGATGTGGTAAAAAAATATATTCACAATATGTAAATATTGCTGGACGAATCGGGCCGGATTTACTATAATAGCTAACAGAAACAGGGGATTAAGCCCAAACGGACACCCGCCGTAATTCGGGATGGAGTTACTGATATGACCACCACAACCCAAAACCCACCACGTATTACCAATCTTTATTTCTACGTGCCAGGACGATATTCTCCGATGGATATTGTTTGCCTCGATCCAGACAGTAACACCCCACCGACAAGTGATGATTACTTTGGTTTATACAGCAAAAAATATTTTTCCGATTTCCAGAGTGAATACCCGAATATCGTTATCTTAACCGGCGAGGAAATGTCGACAAAGATTTATGAAGCTGCCAAAAAACCTGTTAGCGAAATATCGATTAATCGCTATACAGATATGCTGGAAGTTTTGCCGCCTCTTCGCTGGGTGTCCTCCAGTGGGAATACAACATTTATGCTCAGTGAGCGATTTACTAACAATATCACTGATATATATGCAAAAATCCAAGTAGGTGATGACAAGTATCGTTATTTTACTTTTCGTGATGAAGACACGCTTACGCATTGTCAGATTGTTGAAAAAGTAATGTTATTCCTCAATCGCTAATTTTAAACGGGGCAACCTGCCCCGATTCTTTTAACGGACACCTGCCGAATACAGGATGGAAAACAATGAATACTAAAATGCTGAATAATACAGAAGAATTAACACAAGCTACGGTTTCTCTTTTCGGAATATTTGCTCCGCACATTCCTTTGACCGTATACAACTATATGGAAGAATATGTATTTGCATATCGCTATAAAGGATTTGCGATAAAGGAAATTGAAGATGGTCACGAATACTTTTTACCGCTGCACATTGAAAGAATCTCGATGATCACTCCGATGGATCAACAACTTCTTGATGTTACGCCTGACGCTCTCGGTGTGCTGCTAACGCTGCACTGCTACAGCCAGTGTATCAAAAGTGATTTAAGCGCCTTGTCTGAGGAAAACAAATTAAATGCGTCAAACCAGATAGCTGTTTTAAAAGAAAAAAGAGCGTATTTATTAGACTATGCTATCAAAACTTTTCCCCCTGAGTATTTTGTAATGCTGCTAAAATAGCCCCACAGAACCCGCGAGAGCGGGTTTATTTTTACCCGGCAAATGAAGACCGGGCTTCACCCGGTCTGCTGTATGGCATGCCCCTCACGGGTACGGCCTGCGCTTTGCGTGATTTTGCGCATGCGCAAAATCATCCTTCGGACGGACGGCCTCATGCGAACGTCAACACCCGCGCCGGTTGCCTGCGGCAACCGCCGTCATCACTCACCGCTGATCGCTTTGCCGCTTCGCTTCAGTGGTGGCAGTCCCGCTGTTAATCGTATTACTCCTGCTGCTGTGAATTTTCTTTTTCGTTACATGTAACGGGTATGATTTTTTGCAGGGGCGTTCCCCGGCGCAGCCGGAGAACCGGGCTGTCGTGCTGCGCATAGAGCCGCTGCGCGTCTCTCCCCTTCGGGCTTCCATCCCTCGCCCAGGTCAACGGCATCGCTTCAGGTGGCCTGACGGCCACCGCGCTTCCACCGTTCGCCGCTGGCGAACTCCAGGGAAGTGGTGCGGCCATGAGCGCCGGTGTATGTCTGCGGGGCTTGCTGAAGGTCAACGGCGGTCTTACATGGGGGATGGCTCCCTGCGGGAACCCTCCCCCATCCGGCAGGGTATCGGGGGAGAGCCGTCAAGGATAAAAATCGGAACCCTGAAGGGACCCCCGATTTTTTCCTGGACGGTGCAGCTGCTGCGCGGGGACGTGGCAAAAAAATAAATTCACAATATGTAAATATTACTGGATGAACCGGAACGGATTTACTATAATAACTAACAGAAACAGGGCATTACGCCCACACGGACACCCGCCGTAATCCGGGATGGAGTTAGTTATGAGCGAAGCACCAGTAGTATTAATCAAGCAAGAGACTACCGAATTAGGCCGACTGGTATTTCATACCCTCTTATTCAGGGAGTATTGCGAATACGCAAATTTAGCCGCTGTGTCCTTTATGAAGCGCTTCTGTGACAAATATGAAACCGGATACTGGAGCTATTTTAAAGTGGGGAGTAATAGCGGTTTTATGTGCCCTGATGCGCATGAATTTTATCATTTCGAAATGCCTAACTACTTTTCAGGAAATGTTACTGCTGAAGCTGCCGGTATTATCGTGACGCTCTATGTACTTCAAACCTGTTTCGATGCCGCATGGAAACGTCAGGACTCTGGCCTTTGCGATCATTTTCGGGAAGCGATGGATACGTTAAAAGATTACGCCGCCACGACTGATGAATCTCACAGTATTTTCAGGGCAATTGATTGACGGCTGCGCTCCAATAATGGGGGTGATTATGCCCCCAAATCTGAAACAAAAACCGGGCATCACGCCTAAACGGACACCCGCCGTTATCCGGGACGGAGTAGTTATTATGAATATTTTCCCTCAGTCTGTTGTCCTTCCAGATCCTGCGGCCACCCCTTTGACTGATGAGCAAGTCGAAGATTTATATGCCTATGTTTGCATGAATGGAAAAATGACAAACAACGATAACCGTTTTTCACTTGCGATCGCTCAGACGGAAGAAGAAACCGTGCTTATCCCTGATGTACCAGATTTTTACATCGTGTTTATTAATGCTGAACGCTGGCCTGTAGCGGCGGCGGCTCCTATGGACAATCTGTTTCATTTGCTGGGTTAATGGAGCCATCTGTGAACGGTAAAGCAAAGAAAGGCGGTCAGATCGGGATTAACGGGCAGCAATACAAAGGTGGTCAGTTTTTACCTGCCAGCAAGCACACGGTAAAAGGCCAGCTGCGTACTAGGAAAGCCAGTTCCAAACCGCGCTCAGCTCTCACTGAACCCGGCAAGGTCGAACAACTGCCACCAGGCAAGATAGCTATATTCGGCACTATCAGGGCATTCGTGCAGATCGAAAACGGAGCTATGGCGATCACCGCCACTGACCACTCGCTCAGCGCTTACGGGTACACCCGCGACTCGATGCAGGCGCTTGTAGATCAGTACAACACCGGAGAGCGCCTAATTGACGCCCCTGACCACAAGGAGAGTGACAATGTTTACTAAATTTTTTCCCCTGATATTTCCCGCGCCTGTACTTGAGCAAGTACGGCAACGGCTTGCGGTTGCTGATAAGCAAGTGATTGATGAAACTATCACCGGATTTACTTACGCAATGCAGGCTGTTGGTTATACCCCTTCATTGCATCCGGCAGGTTGCCTTATTCTGTCAGAATGTCAGAACTGCAAAAGCTCATACGCAACGCGTTATGAAATGAAACTACACTTCTACTTTGCCTGCCCACACTGCCAGACCATCACCAAAGGAATTTTCATGGCCGCGATCTGGAACCAGCGCGAGGAAAACCGACTCATAACCACGAAGGGTGAGGAATTCTGGCACTCCGAGGGGCGCACGGTTTATGATCGTAAACACAGACAATCCTATGAAGTGGATGAACGGGGAAACCTGACGCAGGATGATATTCCAGACTACGTACTTGGGCGCATCGATACCGCTCAACTGGACGATGCAGAACGCCGCCGGTTAGCCTGGATTGAAAGCGCCGACTGATTCAGAAGCAAATAAACGCCAGAATATATATTTACATATTGTGAATTTATTCTGGTGTTTTTTTATGTGTCCGATTATAATTATTACCAGAAACAGGGCATTACGCCCATACGGACACCCGCCGTAATCCGGGATGGAGTAGCAGTCATGGTTGAAGCTCGTAGTTGTGTAGCTGTATCCGTTTTTTCCAGAAATGGCGTCAAAGCCCTTCATTTTTCCGGTATTCCAAAACTGTCAGGGCATAAAGGCACGCTTAATTTTCCATTTGATGAAAACGTCAGCCTGTTTGCACAGGTCGAAAAAATCATGCTGGCAAACAATATGTGCCATAACGTCACCCGCGTAGATCCTCTGCGCCACAACGAAACGGAAAGCGTGTATTCCGTCACCTATAATCGCCGCCTGCTGAAAAGCGCCGTCAGAAAATAATGTACCACCTGCCGGGCTAATGCCCGGCACTATGCAGCACCGTTCACCATAACCGGGTATCACACCCAAACGGACACCCGCCGTCATCCGGGAAGGAGCAACAACAATGGTTGGCACACCTGAAGAAGTTCTGGCATACCTGCAACAGGTTTACCCTGACACCGTGATTTCAGTTATAGTCTGGACGCGCAGCGAAGTACGCGACGTGGCAGAACGCCACGGTTTCACGCTTACGGATGAGGAAGCAGATTCCGTTCTGTACGATCTGGCGCACAATGAAAATCATGAATATGGCGAAAATGAACTATCAGCCTACGGCTACATTTGCGCCCTGAAAAACGCCGAGCCGGAAAACTTTATATGCCCCTGACCTACATTACGGATCTCAAAGCAGGCGAACGCGATATCCTGACGCCGCTGAAACACTATCCACTTGTGATCCGCTCGCTCGATGGCGAAACTCTGCATACGCAGGCTGCGCCTGTTAAGGGATGGACTCACGACACCCTGACGGCGGTACAGCCACAGGGCGTGAATATGGGCGCGGAAGCGTACCTGAATGCTCACTGGATAGGCTCGACTGAAGTTTGATGATAACCCCGCGCTGCGGGGTTTTCTTTGCACAGGGCAATGAAGACCGGGCTTTACCCGGTCTGCTGTATGGCATGCCCCTGTCGGGGACGGCCTGCGCTTTGCGTGATTTTGCGCATGCGCAAAATCATCCTTCGGACGGACGGCCTCATGCAAGTGCATACCAGACATGTTAATCCGGTTGTAGTATCATCAAATAATTGGGCGTTACTATTAGTCTGCAAAAGTTGGAGTTAATTATGAGAAAAGTATCTGTGTTTACCAACGGCAATAACCGAGCGATAAGGATACCGCGTGATATGGATTTTGAAGGCGTGAGCGAATTACTAATCTCCAGAGAGGGAGATACCATTACTCTCAGGCCAGTGCGCCCTAGCTGGGGAAGTTTGAAAGACGTTGAAAAAGCAGACCCTGATTTTCTGGTTGACCGTAATCCTGTGATAGAAGACAAAGACTAAATTCGTCTATTCTCGGCCACATTCTATCCCCTTCTGGTCACTGCAAAACGATCCATTCCCCGCTGTCACTCCGAACCTCAGCCTGATAACGAGCTAATTTGCAGGGCAAGATAATGCAAGTGCATTGTGTAATGCATTTGCATTGTGCAATGCATTTGCATTATAATGGCTTTGCTCATAGGAGCACGCACTACATAACTCGTAAGACCCAGCGGCTTAGCAACCCGATAGCTCTGAAGTATCGAGCCTGGGTAAATGCAATGAACTATTCCCGGCGGGTTAGGCTCCGCCCCTTGTGATGGAGGAGAAGGGAATGAGAGAGGTTCGATCAATGGCTACTCAAATTTTTCATAATGCGGACGTGTCCCTGCGCGCTGAGTCTCGACTCACCGAGCGCAGCCAGACAACGATTCCGGCAGCAATACGCGATGCATTGCATCTCAAGCCAGGTGAGTCCATTCACTATACCTTGCTTGCGGGCGGTAAAGTCATCATGTCTAAGAAGGAAGAAGAACAGGACGATCCGGTTATCCCACAGTTCCTGGCTTTTCTGGAAAACGACATGAAGAAAAACCCTCAGAATATTGCCCCTGTTCCGGCTCTATTCTGGGAAAGCATCAAAGCTTTGACTGCTGGAGTTGAAGTTGATTTAGACGCGCCGCTTACCGATGACTAAAAATTAAAGGGCGGTGGCAAATGGAATACTTAGAATTAAATGGTTGGAAAATCTGCTTTCACAAATGCTTTTTAGACCAGATTGCGGAGCTTGCGCAGAAGGTCGCTGAGTTAAAAGCAGCAAAACCCAACGAATACCATAAGAAAAAAGAAACTAAGCTCCTGCTTGCGATTGAGCGAGTGATTGAGGAATGGATTGCTTCAGATCCGCTCAATCCTCAGTACCGCCAGGGCGACACTTTAGGTGACGAGTACAAACACTGGTTCCGGGTAAAATTTTTGCAGCAGTTCCGCTTGTTTTACCGTTGCAGTCAGGAGCACAAAACCATCATTATCGGTTGGGTTAATGATTTCGATACGCTGCGCGCTTACGGCTCTAAAACGGATGCATATAAAGTGTTTGCGGAAATGCTGAAAGCAGGTACTCCACCGGATGACTGGAATACACTTCTCAACGCGGCAAAAAAAGCCACGGCCACAAACACTATTCCGGGTTTTCTCACTAGGCAACCCTAATTTATAACCCTTGCGGGGTCGTTCTCCGGCGCAGCCGGAGAACCGGGCTGTCGTGCTGCGCATCGAGCCGCTGCGCGTCTCTCCCCTTCGGGCTTCCATCCCTCGCCCAGGTCAACGGCATCGCTTCAGGTGGCCTGACGGCCACCGCGCTTCCACCGTTCGCCGCTGGCGAACTCCAGGGAAGTGGTGCGGCCATGAGCGCCGGTGTATGTCTGCGGGGCTTGCTGAAGGTCAACGGCGGTCTTACATGGGGGATGGCTCCCTGCGGGAACCCTCCCCCATCCGGCAGGGTATCGGGGGAGAGCCGTCAAGGATAAAAATCGGAACCCTGAAGGGACCCCCGATTTTTTCCTGGACGGTGCAGCTGCTGCGCGGGGATGTGGTAAGAAAATAAATTCACAATATGTAAATATTACTGGATGAACCGGGCCGGATTTACTATAATAACTAACAGAAACAGGGCATTACGCCCACACGGACACCCGCCGCTATTCGGGAAGGAGTATTTTATGTCCACACAAAATTCACTCAACACCCGTAACATGCTGGCTCGCAATATTTATGTGGGTTTACAGATTTTACTGGATGGTAAATTCTTCACAGTTACCCAGGTGGAAAAGGGTGAATACTGCGGCCAGGAAGTCATCGAAATTGACTTTGACTGGCCTGAAAACTGTGATGTTCTTCATGCTGGTTTTTATACGCCTGGTGAAGTGGTAAAAGTGCATTCATCCTCTAACCAGGTTCTTTGTATCTAATCCATAGAAAAGGCCGTTAAGTCGGCCTTGATTTGTATTATGTCACGGGCATTACGCCCAAACGGACACCCGCCGTTATCCGGGAGGATCACCGATATGAACACTTCTGCCGTAAAATTTCTTCCTTCACTTTATGAACCCGGCGTTTCTGTTCGGGAAGATATCGCCCGTAATCTACTGAAAATCGTTGCTTATGGCCGCATGGCATATAAGGAAATTGATAGCCGTTTAGATTATTACTACCTCGATGGCTTTGTAGAAATAACTGGTATTACAGATATTACGTCTGCCGTATTGCTTGCCGACCATCTTTATAAAAATAATGCCTGGCAATACCGTAACCCCAACATTGATTACTCATGTGAGTTTTTTGACAGTGAGGACGGTGGCCCTCAGTCATTCAATTTCCAGTATCTCGAAATACTCGACCGTCATGGAAAACGGGTAATGAGCGCCAGTCATAACTGGAAGAAAGCCGCTTTACAATGGGAAACCTGTATTATCTCGGAGCCACGTAAAACAGCTGCCATCGAAGAATTGAAAGCCATCGCGGATCAAGCGTCAGAAGAAAGACGCGGAGACAACTATGATTCAGCCCGGAGGCTCGATCTCCAGTATGAGAAACTCCTGACCCGTTTTGTGACCTCCAGTTATAACCGGCAAGCTATTTGTGAAGAACTGGAAAATTCTTCCGCTATGACCCAGCAGGCGATAAGTCTGCGTCTGTCTATTGCGCTGGCAAAGTCCAGCCTGACCTGCAACTCATTGCCATTCTAATCGACCTGCCCGGCCTGGCCGGGCATACGCTTCGATGGGCGTATGATGAAGCGCAGAGCAACTATTAAAATAATTCACATTATGTAAATTATCTGTGTGAAATGGCAGTGGGTTAAGGTATAATTATCGGCAGAAACAGGGTATTACGCCCAAACGGACACCCGCCGTAATCCGGGATGGAGTAACAGTATGACTACCGCCATTAATCCAGAAATTGTCTGCGAATTTGCCTCATCAAGCGAGGTTATCCCCTCGATTTCCATCGAAAACATTCTGACACGCGCGGCTTATGCGATGACCACCTTTTCGGATGGTCTGGCAAAGCTTCGCGAAGCACAGCAGCTAATGAAGGACACCACAGATGACAAAATGTATGGCTATATTGAAGTAGTCCGAAATGGCCTGGGCGGTTCAAGCGATGACGCAACAATCAAGCGCATGAAACGTCTGCTTGATGCGGGGATCTGGTCACGCCTGATGAATGAAACCGGCATGAAAACCCTCATGAGTCATAAGCAGATTGACGATTGGGAAAAGCAGCTCGATACGGAAAACATGCCGGAAGCAACGCTTGATAATATTCTTTCTTCCTTCCGCGCATTAAACCAGGACAAAGGGCAGATTTTTGAGCAGGGAGTGACGGATGTATTTAAAAAATTATCCTGGGATTACAAAACTAACTGCCCGTGCAAAATCGGCAAAAAAATCATTGTTAATAGTATGGTTGGTTCATCGTACAGCAAAAACTGTTATTACGTGACGGATGAGGGCCGGAATAAACTCAATGATCTGGAAAAAATGATGAGCATTCTCGATGGTCGTAACGTTCCCGATCACCGCATAGCAGCAGGCGCACAATTTTATGATTTCACCCGCGAAAATATGTGGAACGGTGAAAACTTCGAACATGAATACTTCACGGTAAAATATTTCAAAGCCCGAACCGGTCACATCATTTTCAAACGTATGGATCTGGTTGATAAGCTTAATGACATAATCAGCCGTCAATATGGTACGGTGCTCCCGTCGCGCGTATAACCCCGGACGCCGCCAGTATCAGGCGGCGTTTTACCCTCAAATTATTATTTACATATTGTGAATTTAAGGTGAAATTAAATACGCAATAGGCTATAATAATTCTATTAAACAGGGCATTACGCCAAAACGGACACCCGCCGTTATTCGGGATGGAATACGCTCATGAATCTGATTTCCCGCCTTACTGATGCTCTCAACACGAAAATTGCTGAACTGATTGAAATCCGTCAAAAGCAGCAGGCGCGGATTCTGAAAGCTTTTTCAGACCTTAACAACGGGATTGAACCTAACGAAGATCGTAACGGTCGCCTGCATGCCCCGTGTGACGGTTACGAACACTTTGAAACCGGCGAGCTGTATGGCAAGGGCCAGTTTATCGTAATGCCTGAATATGATGATTGGTATTCAACGGCAAGCTATCCGGCCAAATCCTATGATCCTAATACCCGCTTTAAAGGCTTAACGGCTGACTATCAGGAAACAGTTAAACTGATGGAGTCGTTTGGTCTGCGCGTTAAAACCGGACGCCGCTGGCATGAAAGCGGCCATGAATATTGTTATTTTACGGTCACAGGACATAAACCGCTTATCGGCGCTATTGCGAAGACGGTCGAAGCAATTCAGGCGGAACAGCGTGAGCACGAAAAGCAATATAAGGGTGTAGCACCCGCCGGAAAGGTCACTGTAAAAGCAACGATAAAAGGCGTGAAAATGGTCGAGTCTGGTTTTGGTCACAGTATTCGCCTGATTCCGAAAATGATTATCACGCTTGAGAACGGAGCCACGGCTTATGGAACAATGCCAAAAGTTCTGGCCGACCAGGATGCGAAAGCCGGTCATGCGTTTACGCTAAAAGCCACCTTTGAGCAGGATAAAAACGACAGTACACACGCCTATTTTACCCGCCCTTCGGTTTGCTGAACGATGGGGGAAACATGCTAGAACGTGCATTAAACCGGGCTGCGATGAGCGTTTCATTCGGGATGGAAGCCGCAGACCACTACGGCGAACCCTACCCAGTAATACAGAAAATTAAAGACTGGCTTCAGGGATTTTGCGAAGCACTATTCAGACCCCGATAATTCATGG